>JBMFSK010000019.1:0-18230 GCA_049967595.1 Thermoplasmata archaeon | reverse complement strand
ACAGAACAAGAAGATTCAAACTTAATATAGTCAATTATCTATGTCCGTAACTATAATAATTGTAGTTTTCAAAAGAGTTTTTCCAGTTCGGATATTTCAAATCTTTTAAATATAAAATCGTTCATTTCAGATTATGGATCTCATATTATTTTCAACAGACGATGAAGCTTCAATAAACATATTAGAAAATTTAAAAGAGTTTGTAAAATTTCAAGAGATGGGTAAATTTAAGAATTTACCATACTACCAGAGTGGTAATTTTTATATTGTGGTGATTGAAAATGAAAAGGTAAGAGCAGAGAATATAGATGCTGTAATTAAAAGTCAACTTAAAATAGACTTTGAAAATATAATAGTTGCTTCAAAACACAGAAGCGAATCTGGAATGAGAAGTCTTACAGTACATCCTATTGGAAATTTTTCCAAAGCAGATTTGGGGGGAAGAGAAAAAACATTGGTAAAAACAAATGCAAATTATATGACTGGCTCACTTCTTAAATTAAAGGAACTCTCAACAAATATAGATTACAGTGTTTCTTATGAGGCAACACATCATGGCCCTTATTTGACAGTTCCAACATTTTTTATTGAAATAGGGAGCAATGAAAATGAATGGAATGATAAAAATGCTGGAAAATTAATTGCTCAAACTATTTCGAATGCGAAAAAAACCGATGATGATATTGCTATAGGTATAGGAGGAGGTCATTATACGCCACGCTTTACCAAAATTGCCATTTCAAAAAAAGTTTCATTTGGTCACATGGCACCTAAATATGCAGCTGATAAAATTGATTTGGAAATGCTTTTACAAATGAAGGATAAGAGTAATGCAAAATATCTAATCATGGAAAAGAAGGATCTTTCAGGTAAAGAAAGAAAAAGAATAGAGGATTATTTGCCTTCTGTTCAATTGGAGCTGGTAGATCCTGATTCCCTTCCTGATCGTTTTTGAATATTTTCAGCAATGATTTCAGAAATATCCTTTACCTTTACATCTTCCATGTTTAGTGTTCTAGCAGCATCCTCCAACATACCTAGGCAGAATGGACAGGCAACAGCCACATTTTTACTTTTACCAGATGCTTCCTTTATTCTTATCTGTGAGATTGGCTCCTTTTCATTTACCTTGTACCAGTAATTTGCGCCTCCGCCACCACAGCAGAAACTTTTATCCTTGCTTCTTTCCATTTCGTTCAAATTAACTGTTTTTGTTAATACAAATCTTGGTGGATCATATTTAACATTGATTCTACCAAGATAGCACGGATCATGAAATGTGTATGTTTCATCTTTCTTTTCTATCTTTAATTTATTTTCTTTTATCAGCTTTTCAATAAATTCTGAGTGATGATATACCTCTAGACCATTTATGAACTTGGAATATTCATTTAAGAATGTATTATATCCGTGAGGACAGAAGGTTATTATTTTCTTCACATTATAGTTTTTAAAAGTTTGAACATTTTGCATAACAAGTTCCTGGAATCTGCTCTCTTCTCCGAGCCTTCTGGCTGATTCACCGCAGCAGGCTTCTTCTTCACCTAACACGCCAAAGCTTATGTTTGCTTCTTTAAGTATTTTAATAACACTTTCAGCAACATTTTTCGTTCTGGGATCAAAACTTGCCATACATCCAATCCATAAAAGATATTCATCATTTTCGAATTTCTTTGATTTTTCTATCCAAACGTTCCTTTCGCTGGGTGAATTACCTAATGGATTTCTTGTGTATGTTAAATTATTAAGAAACTGAACTTTCTGTTTGTCAATTTTACTCTCAAGTACTAGATTTCTCCTCATTTCAAGCACATAGCTCTGTGGATCAATAAGGACAGGACACTCTTCAACACATGCCTGACATGTGGTGCATGACCATATAAAATCTTCCGTAAATTTCTGAGGAACTAACTCGACATCTTTATCTACATTTTTTTTCAAAGTTTGCATCAATACTCTAGGACTGAGATCCCTACCCGCTGCAAACGCTGGACAGGCTCTTTCACATCTACCGCAGTTTGTGCATGCTAAATTTTCAAGCCTTTGTATAGGTACAAGGTCCTTAGGGGTCTTAACACCTAATTTAACATCAAAAGTTCCGTTCTGCAATAAATCTTCAAGCTTGAAAGGCGTAGACATTTCTCCCCTGACCTTTTTTGGCTTAAGAGTAATGTATACTGGTGAAAGAATCACATGTGAAAGTTTGGATATTAAGGCATATCCAAGAACTATGAACACAGTTGAAAAATGCACAGCCCACCATACTTGATAAAGGGTAATTCCACTGGCAGGATTACCGTTAAAAACATAGCTCCAGAACAAGGAAAATAATGAACCTAAATATCGGTACTGGTTAACATATGGATAATAAGATATTGGAAGATTGACAGATGCATAATAAGAAAGTGGAAGATTATTTGTGAGGTATATGTTAAGACCTTCAAGGAAAAAGCCTTCGAATGCAATTAAATATAAAGCGCCAATAACAATATAATCATCCCAAACAGTTTCAAGAAGAACTTTTTTTCTCAATCGTCTCCACAATGCCATTGTCAGACCTATTAAAAGCATCAGGCCACCTGTATCAGACCAGACCTCAAACCCTAGATAGAAAGAACCCACTAAAATTCTGATCCCATATGGAGATAGTATGTCATTATCAAGAGCTACAAGCGCTGTTGAAACTGTAAGGATAATTATGCCCCATGATATTAGAATATGCATAATTCCCGCATATTTATCCCTGACATGTTTTCTCTGAAATATGCCATAAAGAAAGAGATTCTTCCAACTCCAATTGTTTTTTATCAGTTCCTTCAATTTTGGCCATGTAAGGCCTAATTTTTTATAGGTTCTATACGCCCAATATATGTAAAGGGCTACAACAATTATTGTTATGGTATAATGAATATATAGCTCCCATCTCGGTATAGCAAATAAATTTGGCCTTTCTATAGCATCAAGAAAGAAACCAGAAATCATCAATTGGGTAATGGAAAAATGAATCATAAACTTTTTGTTTAAGTTTTTATTAATTGAAAGAGTGAATATTAACATTCTCGAAGAAAATAAACTGATCATTCCACTTATAGATTCTGCAATTGAAGCTGCAAAACCTGAAAAATATATGAAAAATATATTGGTAAAAAACAACATTCTTTATTTCAACGATATAGAAATTTCATTTAAAAACAATTATTTAATAGCAATTGGAAAGGCAGCGATTTCTATGGTGAAGTCACTGAGACCTTTTAATTTTAAAAAGAAGATTATAATCTCCAATGAGAAAGATCCTCTAGACGAAGTGATAATTTCATCGCATCCTTTATCGAATGAAAATGGCTATTTAGGTGCATTAGAGATAATGAAATTAATCTCAGAAACAGATGAAAATGATCTTATAGTACTTCTTTTATCTGGAGGGGCATCATCTATGCTAGCCGATTACAGAATACCTATTGAAATTGCAAATTCTCTTTTTTCAGATTTAATGAAGGCAGGAGCGAATATATTTGAACTGAATATGGTAAGAAAACATCTCTCATTTCTTAAAGGGGGTAGATTTGCAAAGTCAACAAAATCTAAGATTTTAACATTGATAATATCAGATGTATTGGGCGATGACTTATCAACAATAGGTTCAGGACCAACATACTTTGACAATAGCACTTTTAAAGATGCGATAGAGGTAATGAAAAAGTTTCATCTGGAAAATAAATATTCAAAAATACTTAAAATGTTCACTGATCCTGAGAATTTTTCTATTACTGAGACGGTAAAAGATAAAGAATTTCCAAAAGATAGAGTATGGAATAAGATTATATGTAACAACGAAAAAGCTCTTAAAGCAGCTGAAACAGAAGGAATTAGATTTGGTTTCAATGTTATTAATCTTGGTACAATAGTTTCCGGTGAAGCAAAACTTGTATCAGGTGAACTCTATTCCAAATTCTCATCACTTGATAAAAAATCCATCCTTATTTCAGGCGGAGAAACCGTGGTCACTGTAAATGGAGGTGGAAAGGGTGGCAGGAATCAGGAACTTGTTCTTTCTCTTGTAAATGAAATTAAAGAAAATGAAGTAATAGCTTCTTTTGGAACAGATGGTATAGATGGGGTAACAGATGCAGCTGGAGCAGTTGCAGATTATTCAACAAGAAAAAGATCATCCATCGAAGAAATTAATGAATATCTGAGAAACAATGATTCATACAATTTTTTCAAAAAAATGGGAACACTGATAATGACAGGCCCAACGGGCACCAATGTAATGGATGTGCAAATATTGATCAAGAGATAAACGTATGTCTTACCTTTATTGCTTCGCCCCTTTCCTGATCGAGCATATCCTTGAAAGACATAAGCGCTGAGCCTGTTCCTATAAGTTTTCCATCATGGTGAATAATCACCTCATCACCTTCCCTGATGTCCTCACTTGCATTAATAATTCCTGCAACAAATACTGAACCCTTTGGAATAAAATCGTCTATTTCCACTGATTTTATATTCTTCTTTAATAAATATTCTGCAGATTCTTTGTAAAGAAGTAAATTTCCGTTCATAGGCGAGAAATAAAGGTAAATTTCATTTCCATTGTATACAAATATTTCATCAAATCTTTTTCTTATTTTTTTTCCTTCCAATGGGAACTTTTTACCAAACTGGAAAGTTGCAATGCTGTTTAAGGTTTCAGCCATCAGAATATTTTTATTTACATCTACAGGTTTTAGGGATTTCAATATCTCTAGCAATTTCCTTACATTTTCATTATTTCTTAAATTCCCTATTATATATTCAGCTTTCTCCTTTTTAAGGAAATCTTCCAAAAATATTAGATCATCTGGAAGAAATGCTATAATTTTCTCATAATTATTTTTTAAAAAAAACTTATTAAGCGCTTCAATTAACATTTTCTTTTCATCTTCATACCAGTATCCTGTCACAGGTATATCGTAATTTTTAGCCGGGTATGTGAATTCCAGTTCTCTAGGAACGATAGCTAGTGGAGATGTTATAATTATTTCATGAACGTGGCTTCTAGAATATTCAAGTATTGTTCTGAAAAATCTATGTGACCTTGATTTTGAATAAGGTTTTGTAGCTGAGCAAGGAAGCAATATTGCATATTTCTCATGTTCAGGTTTTTCATATTTTTCAGTTATTTTTTTTATCCATTTTTGAATATCTGGCCTGAATAGGCTTTCAAAATGTGATGCATTTAAATTGTTGCCTGTTACAGGATAAAATATTTCCATTATAGAATAATAATCCGTGTCTGATAACCTTAACAAAGTTTTGGAAAAAGTGTCAGGAATTGATTCAACAAGTGTTCTTAATTCAAATTTTTGAATTGCTTGCTTAACTAGTTTTTCCATATATAGAAATTTTTCAGAACATTGAATTTCTTGCATACATTTTAGATTATCTAGCAAATCAATGCCCAGGTAATGAAGAGCTGGAATCGTTAAAAATTTAGCAATATTGGGTGCGTATATTAATTTTTTATAGCCTGCTTTTTCCCTTAAATCTATTATTTTTTTTATAAATTCCCTTGGCCTTTTTTCTAGTGTAATTAGACCTGGCATTATAATAATATTATCTTTCTCAATTATTTTATCTTCCAGTTCTATTTCCTGTATTTCTTTTATGTTTGGTATCTCAATTTCTTCTGATAAAATCTTTATCTTATTTTCAGATTTTTCAATTATAGGCTGTTCTTTTTTTTCTATTTCTCCATAAATTAATATGTTTGGAATTTCAAAATTATTGTAAGATGCTAGCCTTGCAAGAGCAGATCTTTTTTTAAAATCTATCATAGATCAAAAGACACTTCCACATCCTTTTCTTCAGAGAAATCAAATATGTTCCCACATGAAATGCATTTCTTAATCCTTTGCGCACATTGGTAATGATATGTAGCACCACATTTGCTACAAATTATCATGTCCAGATCTTTAAATATTTTGCCTTTGCAAAGGCCACACTTTTCTTCACCAGTGGCTTTCTTCTTAACAAAGCCTCTATCTATAGTCGTTTTAAAAAGAACTGATTTTTTTAAGCTTTTTGAATTATCATTAAAAGAATAAGATATTTCTAAAATCAGTTCATCACCTTTTCCTGGCTTGGATATGAAATCCCTTTCAATAACTTCCAGGGGTTTTAACTGTTCAATTTTTATTGAAATATTTTCTAGAGAACCAGAAATATTAATTGAAACATTTTTCAGCTGTACTTTTCCATTGTATTTCATATATAGTTTCAGAGGAATCTCTTCTTTTCCAATTTTTGAATTTAATTTAACGTTGAATGGAACGGGCATTACATTCTCTTTCTTATTTAAAATTTCATTGATATTCTCCAAAGTTTTTATAGCATCTGAATATGTTTTCGCATAAATGCTATTAATAAAAGACCTATCCTCGTGCAGGTCGAGTCCAATTTTTTCGAGATCTTCAATTTTTTTATTAACTTCTTCTATTTTTTCAGTTAAGAAACTGTTGATAAATTTCAGCCAACTTTGAAGAATTCCCATTTTAATTATTGATATTTCTAAGGACCTGTAATCTTTTTTAAGCAGAAAATCGTTTAAATTAGAAATATCCGTATTATTTAAGTTAAAATCTTTTTTAAGGGCAGAAATTTTCTGGTTGAAATTGACGCTGATACTTTCATCCAATTCCTTTGTGAATTTATCCAAGGCATCAATATAATCGTTAAATTCTATTTCCCCAGCATTTTCAGAAAACTTGAATGAATTTATTACATAATTATCTACTTTGCCAGTAAAAACTATTTTATCAGATATTTCCGTAAAAGCATTCCTAGAATAATCCAGCATGCGGACTATGTAATATTTTGTAATTTTGTAATCGATCATAGGCAATGTGTCCATAAGAATAGTGTAAGCTTTCCTAGACCAGGCATCTAGAATAAAATCAACATCTTTAGTGTTATTATTTCCTGTTTCTTTCAAAGCATTTTCAAGCTTTTTTACCTTTTTTTCAAGAAATTCATTGATCTTTACAAAGGTATTTTTATCAAAATCATCCAGCTTTTTCTTTAAAGAATTTGAAACATTTGTTATTGTATCTTTATCTAAATTATTTCTCTTAAAGCTGAAATCTATGATTTTAATGATCAGATAGTCTATTTCTTTAACTTCTTTTTCAATACTTAAACCAAGTTCCTTTGATATTTCAGACAGGAAAAATATTGAATTTCTGTAAAAACTGAGATTTTTTTCCAATCCTATGCTTATAGATTTTATCGCATCATCAAGTAGTTTGATAGTATTTTCTATATTCATTGACTGGAATGAAGTTCTGGCCTTTTGATAAAGATCTAACACTTCCTGTGTTTTTACACCTAGGAGAACACCGACAGAAATTTTTTCCTTTATCTCATCAATTTTCCTTTTTATTATTGAAATTCTATCAGAAAGGTTCTCAAACTTTGAAAGAAGATTATGCATTTCGAAAATAGCATTTGTATATTTTCCCTGGTGAATAAGTATTTGAACTTTGTTGAAACCTTCGCTAAATTCTTTAGGAGCTTGTACTCCAAAATTCTCTTGCGATGATTTCATTCTTTTAATCAATTTTTCTGTAATGTTTTTGAGGAAATCATATTCCTGAATGTTTTCTAGTGCTTCCATTCCCTGTCTCACAGCATCAATAGGGTTATCTAGCTTTAAAGTTCTCCTTGCCGATGTAATCAATCCTTCTGCAATTAATGTATTTATTTTATTTTTCTTCTGAATTATTGAATTTTCAATAGAATTTAAAAATTCGTCAACCTTGGAATAAATATCATTTTTTACTGCAAGATAATTAGATCTGTAACTGTCTCTGAAATCTTGAAAATCACCCTCAGAAAGTTTTGTTCGTAAATCATTGATAATATTTTTACTTTTTTCCATTTCCAGACCTATATTATCAAAAAATTCTATTCTTCCCTCTAAAGATTTTAATTGGCTTGAAGCATCTTCATAACCTCTCAAAATAGAATTAACATAATTCTCAAGTTTTGTTAATTTTTTCCAAGCTTCAAGATAATCATTATTGAGATAATTATCCATTATTTCATTAATTTCCATCTTTGTCTCTTTTATAGGCAAACTTGATATAACAAGGTTTAGATCTAATATCTTAACGTAAATCTTTTCCCTGAATTCATTTTTTAATTTTTCTAGATCTATATAAATTGGCTCAAGAGAAATAAGGTCAAGATTTTTTAATTCAAATAAGCTTTTCTTATCTTGGAAAAATCCGGTAATGTTAATAATATCATTTGCTTCTTTTATCATTGATCTCAAATATGAAAAACTATTTAATGCATAAGCCTGATCTATTATACCTAAGACATCTTTGAACTTATTAAGGTCTTCAGGATCTTCCTTTAACTCCTCTAAATATTTTGATGCGCTATTAAAATATTTAGATAACTTTTTTTCAACAAAAGAAACACTAGTCAAGAAACCCATAGACGAAATTAGCTTGCTTTTTGATATATTTTCAACATCCATTGCTATTTTAAACGAATCTGAAAGATCAATGGGATTTGATTTTGTCCTTAAATTATATATTCTCTTAGAAATGATTTCAGTATCAATTTTTAAATTTCTTATTTCTATATTTTTCTGTACCGATTCTCCCATTTCTTGTCTTGGTAAAATGAACATGTTTGTTCTTTCTAGAAGATTCTTCTCTAGGCTGTTTATTGCTTGGAGTTTCTGTTCATCTGATATATCTTTTTCTTTTTCTAAAGTATCAATGTCTATTATTAAATCTTTTAAATCCAGGCCAATTTCTACTAAATTCGTTATCATTTTTCTAGTGTTTTTTATTTTTTCAGCCATAAATACATTTTTTAAATTCATAGTACTTTCACTCAACCTTTTAAGATTAGCAATAACGGAATTGAAATCATATTTTTCAAGGGAATTTTTAATGCTTTGAATTATAGGTTTAATTTCATTTTTAATTTCCTCGTTATTTAGATCTTTAAACATTTGATCTATCTGATAACTGTTTAAAAGATTAAGAAATTTCTCCCTGAAATTCTTAATCACGATAAGAAATGAAGATTTCCCCATATCTTTTTTTGTAATTTCTTCCAGTTCTACCGTGCTAAGTCCAAGTTTTTTTAACGTCCTAATCATTTCTCCCATCTGACTAACATAGTTTGTCCTGCTATTTTCAATTTTTTTAGCTATGTTTGAATAATATTTTTCAAACTCCTCATTTGCCTTGGCAGGGTTTTCTAATGACATCTTCCTTAATTTTTCGAGATAATCAATATTTACCGATATACCCAATTCTGAAAATTCTCTTATACTTTCTTTAAATTCATCTATAGCATTTATTAATTTATTTTTCTGATCCCTAATAGATTTTGATTGTTTCAATAATAAATCAAGTATTTTCATTGAATCGTTAAATTTTTTTGAATTTAAGAAATTTTTAGCTATTTCAAAAGATTTTATAAATTCCTCTACGTTAATACCCTGATTCTTCAATTCCTGAATGTTTCTTCTTACTCCTTCTAATTTTTCACCTATAATTTTTATTTTAGATTCCTCAATTGTTGCATTTAATGCTTTTATTGAATCTATAGCAGAAGAATAATTTCCTTTGTCAAATAGTTCTTCTATCTTGTTTAGATCGTTTAAATAACTTTTTGTATCTAGGTTCAAATTTTTTGCTTCTTCTATACTTTTCATTAAATTATTTATTACTTCTCTCAAAATTCTTTTTACTGATACTTCCATTTCATCATTAAAGTTCTTAATCTTTTTAATCGCCGCGTCGTAATCTTCCGTTTTAATTGCATTTAGTGCAAATTCATCTATTTCCTTAAACTTTGAGAGGTTCAATTTTAATTTTTCATAGAGGGATCTTAATTTATCCATTCTTTCCATTTCTATGTTGATTTTTTCCATATAATATTCCGTGATCATTTTCTTTACTGTTTCTATGAGTGAAATTAGTTCATTATTTTCCATCTTATCCATATTCTCGATCTGTTTTCCAAAAGATTTTTCAATTTTTATTTTTGTTTCAGAATTCAATTTTCCAATGCTATTTTTTAAAGAATTTTTAAGAAAAACTCTAAGATCGATGTTAAATTTTTCAATAAATTTCTCAAATTCTTGTAAATCATTTGTGCTAGCTTCCAAAAGTTTTAAGAAATCCGTAATATTCAGACCTAAATCATTTAACTTGTTTAGAAAAGTATTCATTTCTTTTTTCAAATCGGAAATTAAATTAAATGCCTCTTTTTCAATTTCTTCTTTAGATTTATTTAACAGTTCATAGGCATCTACATACCTTTTTTCATTATAAAAATTATCTATTTTTTTAAATGTTTCATCGAATTTATTAATACCATATTTTTTAAAAATAGATTGGATTTTAATATATTTTGGATACATAGAATCGAATTGGTCCTTTTTTTCTTTTGCCTCTTTTACCTTTTCTTCCAAATCCTTCGTTATTTTGTATGGGCTTATACCAGGTGGTGACAATTTAGTACCTCCTTAATAATTTGCTATTAAACTTAACATAATTAGTATATATAACTTTTATTTTTTAATGACCCAAATTTACCGAGGTATGTCGAATCTAATAAATAGACATCCAAGTTTTTTATATTTATCAATTTGTTGTTGAAAATAGGACCGGGAATTACACTAGGAATTGCCATACCTACCAAAGGATTAAAGGCAGGAAATATTATAATTTCTCCATTAAAGTAAGAGTAGTATTTTTTAAAGTTTTTTCCTGGTTTAGTTTTTAGCCAGCAGCTATTGAATAATTTTTTTGTCTTTTCATTAATAAGTTTTATTTCAGGATGAATGTGACCCATTAAGAGATATTTTGCCCTATTTAATGAATGTGAGGGCCATGTATGGCCATGTGATAAATACATATCCCATTTTAAAATACCTCTTGGTGAATGAATTTCAGTATCTAATATTTTTTCAATGGCTCCATCATGATTTCCTTTTATTATGATTATTTTTAACTGTTCAGACAATTTTTTAAAAAAGGTCTGAAATTTTTTCAGATCCTTTGGAATTCCTATATCGTGTTTTATATCGCCTAAAATTATTAGTCCCCTGGCATCTGTAATTTCGGCAAGTTCAAAAATTCTATTCAGTAAGGAATCGTATTGATCAGGTACTTTAAAGCCTTTCTCCTCTAAAGATCTCTCTAAGCCAAGATGAAGATCTGAAATTATTAAATATTTATGGGAATCTTCGAACATCGCTCTTTCATTCATTACGTGCATTAACATCTGGTATTAACTCTAAAAGAATCCCCTCACCCAATTTCTTAAGGGAATTAATTTTCATTCCTATCATATTATCCATGGTCTTTGCGGTTGTGAAATCTGCTGCAGGAGGAGCATCAGGGCCTATAAAAAATGGAGCTACATAAATCGTTACCCTGTCAGCCAAATTTTCACTTAAAAAGGAACCAATCACTCTAGAACCCCCTTCTACTAATAAGGATTTTATTCCTAATGAATATAGATCTTCAAGCATACATTTTAAATCCACTCTTTTTCTTCCACATTTTCTAATTTCTGCATTTAATTCCCTCTTTTTGTTTACAGTTGTGTATATAATGGTTTTCGATTTGTTGTTTAAAACTTTTGCATTTTCAGGGATTCTGAGTTTTGAATCTAAAATAATTCTAACTGGATTTTTAATATTTTTAACATATTTTTCCTTAACTGTAAGCGAAGGATCATCTGATAAAACAGTGCCTATCCCTACTAAAATAGCATCGACCGAATTTCTTAATTCATGTACCCTCTTAAAATCTTCTTCACCGGATAGTCTTGTCTGTTCACCAGTACCAAGTGCTATTCTTGCATCAATGCTCATTGCAAAGTTTATTAAAACTAACGGTTTCATATTTTATACGCGTTTCCTTTTGATATAACATAAATTAAATTGATTTCCTGGTCAAAAATCAAAAGATCAGAATCATAACCTTTTTCTATTTTTCCCTTCTTAAGTTTTAACCTATTTGCAGGGTTAGATGTAACTGTTCTTAAAAAGTCTTGAATAAATTTTTCATCATTTTCCATGACATACTTAAACAGTTTTATTAGAGAGGAAGAGTCGCTGATTTCAATTTTTACAAGATTTCCATTCTCATCAAATTCTGGCATAGATCCGTTGCCATCAGTTGTTACTGTTATGTTATCAATATTCACGCCATGGTAAATTAGGTATTTGATTGAATCTATGGTTCGAGGATATTTTCCTTCCGCATGACCCGTCAGATCCAAGTAACCATCTTTCTTGCCATATTCAACAGCTGCATTGAGAAGATCCTCGTTTCTATCTATATGGGTGGGTATAAATTGTGTAATAGGAATTTCTGTATTGTCTATAACATCAAGTATAGGATTGAACATTTCTTTGCCATCCCCCAAGTGTACCATCAAAAAGCCTGGTTTTGATGATAACATTCCAGCAACACGTGATTCAGTAGCTAATGAAATTAGTTCCCTTCTTTCAGGATATGAAGATCTATGATCTGATAATGATATTTTTACACCTAGGATTTCATTGATCAGAATTATATCATTTGCTACTTTACCAGTAATTGTAGGTCCAGGAACCTGATATGAGCCTGTGAGCATAAATGCATTCATACCTTGCTTCTGCAATTTTCTTACGTGCATTAGAAGATCTATCAAGGATCTTGTGTAGCCATCCGTGCCGAGAAGCCCTACCACAGTTGTAATCCCGGATTTAAAAAGATTCTCTGCATGAACAGGTATGGATCTAGTTTCAGGACCACCCTCGCCGCCGGCTCCATTCACATGGTTGTGGATATCTATGAAACCAGGAACGACAAACATATTTTCAGCATCAATAATCCTGGCATATTTATCCTCTATATTGTCTGAAATTTCTTCAATTCTATCACTCAATAAAATATCTTTCAATCCTTTTTTTTCGGAGTCCATCATAATACCATTTTTTATTAAGATCATAAATATGAATTACAAATATGTTAAATAAATTTTTTCGATTATTTATTTAAATAAAATTTGAATTTATTTTGTAAAATTATAAAAAATTTAAGAAAATTTGGAAAAAAAATTTATTAATCTGTTTTTATAACTGAAATTGATGCAAGTTCAAATTGAAAAAAATATAGAAGAAATTTTAAAAGAACAGAGTCCAAGCGTAATACTTTTAAAAGGTCCAGAAGGAGTCGGAAAAACATCGATGGTAAAAAAATTTCTTTCAAGAAAAAAGGCAATTGTAAAATATTTCAAATATGAAGAAGGTCAAGACAATTATCAAAAAATGCTAGAAGTCCTAGATCTAGGAGATTCAGTAAAAAAATATCTGACAATTGCTAATGCATTTTCTCCTGTTGAAACAAGAAAAAATTATGAACTAATAGTATTCCTTATTATGACGAGAATCAATGAATTGAAGAACGTTGAAAACTTATATTTTGTTTTAGACGATTTAGAAAAAATGGATACTGTTCTTATTTCATTATTTTTTGATATTTCATCTAAATTTCTTAAAGAAAATCCAAGGGCAAAGATGATAGGAATATACCAAGAAGAAAATAAAAATAAAGAACTTGAAAATATTATAGATGTATTGAAAAGTTTTGGTGCGGTAGAAATAGCTTTTACTCCATGCACAATTAATCAGGTTCAAAAAATCATCGAAGATGAAGGTTATAAAATA
Organism: Thermoplasmata archaeon; assembly: GCA_049967595.1. Taxonomy (GTDB): domain Archaea; phylum Thermoplasmatota; class Thermoplasmata; order Thermoplasmatales; family ARK-15; genus ARK-15. The sequence goes on along the minus strand of JBMFSK010000019.1, from coordinate 4,495 downwards.
CCTGAAAAGATCATTTCATTGCTTTATGAAGAATCAAAAGGAAACTTGAAAAAATTATTTAAATCTATTAAAATGTTAGAAGATAAAAATTACATAATTGAAAAAACTTTTATAAAGATATTATCAGAAAAAACGCTTAATGAAATATCGGCTTTATTAAAAGAAAAAACGGAAGAAAGAACTCTTGAAAATTTATCACCTGAGGAAATGGTTGTTCTAATTTATCTTTCCCTTTTAAATGAAAAAATAGATTCGATCAAACTTATGGAACTTGTAAACTTAAAAGAAGAAGATTTTGTAAATGCTGTAGACAGCTTAGTAAGGAAGAAGATTCTTATCGAGGACGGGGACTTTCTTGATGTTAAAGATAAAGATATTATAAATTACATAGAAAAATCATTTTCAAGGTTAAGGATTAAAGATACAAGGCTGAAGATTGCAAAATACCTTGAAGGAAAGGGTGAATTGTACAGGGCGGGGATTCAGTATTATTATGCAAATGAAAGTGAAAAGGCATATGAAATATTATCAAAAGTAGGTAAAAATTTTTACCAAGAAGGCAATTTTTACAATGCATTGAATGCTCTTACAATGGCAAGTTCAATAAAAATGGATGATAAAGAAATTTTAGACAACATGATAAATATTTTAAAGCTTCAAGATGATTATGAGGCAATTCTTCAGATAACAAAAAAAATATTAGAGAAAGAGCCTGATGATGTAATCAATATTATTAACCATGGTGATGCACTCTTCAAGTTAAGTGAATTTGAAGAAGCAAAAAAATATTATGAAATTGCCCTTGAAAAAGCAAAGAACAATTTCCAGATAGCTAAGGCAAAATTCAGCCTAGGCAGATATTATTACACTGTGGAAGATTTCAATAAAAGCGTTGAAATTTTGACTGAAGCAATAGAATTATCTAGGGAAGAGGGCGACCACGCAACAGAGGAGAAGGCCTTTAGAATTCTAGGAAACATAGAATATGAAAAATCAAATTATTCCAAGGCTCTCTTTTATTATGAAAAAGCAAAAACTATCAGCGAAAGCATTGGAAATTACTATGATCTTGCAGCAACATACAACAACATAGGGAATATTTCGTCCAGAATTAATTTAAAAGAAGGGAAATATTATTACCTAAAAGCGCAGGAAATTTCAGAAAAATTTTGGTTTCCATCTTTTATTCAAACATTATCAATAAATCTCGGTATTTTGGAAGAATATCAGGGAAATTATAAAGATGCAATAAATTTAATAAAAAGGGCAATGGGTTTATCGATAGCAGATAAAAGTTATGATACCACTATAAACACGGTGATTAATATTTTAGACCCATTAGTAAAAATGGGCAAAATTGCGGAGGCAGAAAAATTTGTTAATTTAGGCCTGAACTTTTCTAAAAGATTAGGAAAGCAGCACGAAGAAACTGAATTGGAAATATTCAGAAAATTACTTAACAAAATAAAAGGTTATGATGATGATTGGTTAAGTGAGATTGAAAAAATAAAAAGTTCAGGTATTCAGTTTTACATAGATTTTGCAAATGCATCCCTGCCCATGTACCATTTCTATTCAGGTATCATAGAAAAAACTTTGGAACTGTACTGGGATTACATAAAAGGGAAGATTGAAAATCCTACCACAGATGATTTAATGGATATAATGGATTATATTGAATTGCTTGCATACAAGAATTACTTTGATAAAGGCCTGGATGAAAGATTCAGAGAACTTGTAGAATTTCTAGAGAAAAATGAAATGGTTAACGAGATGAAATTTATAAGATGGAGGCTGGAAATAATCAAGGCAGCAATAATGCTTGAGAACAAAAACCAGGAAGGTGTTTCAATTTTCAGAGAGAACATAAAAAACATTGAAGACCAGGATTTAGCTTTTCTTTTATCAAGATTGAAAATCATTTTTGGCCTTTATCTTTTCAAAAATTTTAATGACAGGAGTATTCTTGATGAAGGAATAGATAAACTGAAATCCTTGAACTTAAAAGGTGCAGAAAAAGCATTCGAAAGGGTACTTTCACTTTGATTGCCTAGTTGGTTCTTTCAACCTTTCAAGATTGCCTTCTAAAAACTTATTTGTTATCTTTTCCAATTTATCTACATCAGTATGCCAGCAATAAATGCCGTATGCGAGCATCAATCCGAACGTAATTTCTCCAACATTCTTGCATATTATGTCAGTAACTCCATATTTTAATAGAAATTCTTTGAAATCAAGGCCTGCAAGTTCATTTTTTTCTTTGAACGGATTTTCTATAAAAGAATACTTTCTTTTATTGTCTATATCGACAATAGCAAAATAATTGGATTTAGCAAGCCTGTCATCCATTTCAGAATTTTTGTCATTGCTCTTTGATGGAATAAGAACCCTGAATTTATTTCTTCTAACGGGTTCAACATGCACCGTAACTGAATAAACCCCATCTACATTTTTTTTAATCTCGTTTTCCAGTATTTCTGTAATAGGATGAGCTTCATCTATTGTTATAAGTGGATCCATTTCAACAACGATTTCAACAAAGATTACTGGCCCGGACCATCTTAATCTTACTTCTTTGATCTCTTTTATACCGCGAACGTTTTTTGCAATATCCATAATTTTTTTGTTTACCTTTTTGTCTTTTGGAAGATCTAGAAGGCTTAATATAGATTCTTTCCCTATTGAATATGCAGTTATGAGCAGTGCAACAAATGCTATCAATATTGAAATAATAAAAAACCAATCATTATGAAATATTCCGGCAAGGATCAGACCTGCAGAAACGCCTGCTCCCTCGTAAAAATCAGTGTATGTATGCTTTCCATCGGCCTGAAGAGAAGGCGATCTGATTTTTTTCCCTGCTCTTATTTTTAAGTTTGCTGCGAAAAATAAAGGTATTATTGAAACAGCTTGAAATATACCAGATTCTATGCTAGCTTTTGATTCTGAAACATAACCTGAGAGAAAAAGCTCTATGCCTGTATATGCAACTAGAACAGCAAGAAAAAGTGATATCAGATCTTCAAGTTTGAACAGGCCATAAGAAAAACGTTTTGTGTAATCGCTAGATATGATTTTAAGGGTAAGCAAAATAAAGAATGTAATACCTATATCAACGATAAGATGAACAGCTTCCATGCCTAGAGCAACGTTGTCTCCTAAAACATATCCAAATAGCCTGATAAGAAATGCTAGCGCAAGCATCACAAAGGAGGCTGTTATTATTTTTGTAGGGTATTCAATCATAATTACTCAAATGAGTAAAAATATAAATAATTTTTCATTTTCCTATCTTTCTCCTTCCTATGAAGTAAACAGAGAACTCAGCTATGATTAGGACAAGAAGAATAATTGAATAAAGTTCCTGGTTCACATTATAAATGTTCATCAGAATAAAAAGGGCAAAAAATAGTCCTAGAAGGACATAGTAAATCTCTTTATATGGTGATGAAAGTGCCTGTCCTCTTCTTCTTCCATGTGCAGGAAGCCTGTACCTTGAAAACACCGCAAGATAAACTATGAAAGGTGTTTTTTCTATTGTATTTTCACTCTTAACGATTAATTTACCTCCTTCCCTCTCTATTGAACCAACCAGTGATCCAGATGAGAATATGTCAAGTTTGTTCAAAGATCCATTAAGAAAATTGTAAAGATTATTCTTATTTGGTTCATAATCTTTTCCCTGGTAAACTATTTTCAAATTCCTTTCAATTCTACCAAAAGGCATATTATCTTCAAGCAAGGAATAATAATTTTTTTCCTTTTTTATGGTAATTGATACAGAACCTTGAATTAATATTGATTTTTTCTCTATTGATATTGTTCCAATAATACGATCACCTTCGGATATGATGTTGTTTTCGAGAGTTAACCAATCCATGATGATTGAAAATATATTATAATATTTAGGTGTTTGGTTATAATTTTTATAAAATTTATAAGAAAGCTTTAAATATGATCTTTAAAATTTAGATCTGATAAAAAAATTCCTGTGAAGGATAATGATCCGGTGATGGATCTTAAAATGAAAATACTGGTGATAGGTGGTTCGGGCTTCGTAGGCAGGCATATAATACCCTATCTTGCCAAGGAGAATAGTGTGAGTTATCTATCCAGATCTGAGAATCCTAAACTTAAGAACTTGGGCGTGCAGTGGATTAAAGGGAATATTACTAATGAAAATGATTTAAAAATACTTGCTGAGTTCGATACAATTATAGATCTTGTAGCTGTGATAAACGAGAAGGAGCAAAGGCACGAGGACGTGAACGTCAAAGGTATGGAGAACATAATCAAGAATGCAGGAAATGCTAAGATAGTGTACTTTTCCGCCATGAACGCTGATGTTGGCCAAACGAAATATTTCGTCACGAAAAGAAAGGCAGAGAATATGCTCAAGAAAAGGGGTAATTACATAATCATGAGACCGTCAATAATTTATGGTGAGGATGATTATCTAACGCAAATGCTCATTAATATGAAAGTTCCGTTCATC
>JBMFSK010000018.1:0-18298 GCA_049967595.1 Thermoplasmata archaeon | reverse complement strand
ACAGAGCATTAGTGCAAATTATGATTATAAAGGTGCTAAATAAACCTTTTCATGGTCAAAATATGGAATAGTAAAATTATATTCTTGAGAAATTAAAAATATGAAATAAATAATTTTAAAAATAGTTATAAGATTCTGAAAAATAGCGATAAATAATGTTTTTATATACGAAACTCATGAGATTTTTAATGAACATTTCAGGTTTAGAGTATTATTTACCTTCGATATTTTCATATTTTCTCGACTTCCTAACAGGCAAGGCCTTATTCTACGGTCTTCTCATAATCATTGCTGGTATTTTATTGATTTTATTTTCAAGATATTTTAAATATATATTTTTCATTTTCTATGCAATTTTTATTTTTATTTTTATAGGATATTATTTCAATTCAACATCATCACTCATGATGATTGTTTTAATATGTTTACTAATATTTGGGCCATTTTTGTATCTGGCGTTAAGAAATGGATATTCAATGACAGTAGTTAATTTATTTATGCTAGGATATTTTCTTATGTTTTTTCCATTGGTAAAACATTTGCTTAATTCCGATTTGATTATTTCAATAATAATCATATCAATATTTGTTATTTCAATAATCACATTTTTCTTAATTTTGTCATTAAAGAAAAAAATTTTTGTTCCTAGAGGTGAAAAAGTATGATAAGCTTTGAATATATCCTTGAATTTTTTAAAAATAACAGTGGCGCATTAATCCTTTTGATAGCCCTGTCAGTAATAGTATCAATAGAAATAATAGTCTACATGCAATCCATGAGATATGTTCTTTTAGGCATCCTTGCATCTGGTCTGACATTTCTTGGTCTTGGCATTATTTTTTATGGATATACTACATCATACCTTTACTCAATCATAATTCTTATTGTGGTCATTGCCTTACTTCTTTTAGGAACGTTTGTTATATTATTTATTATTTTTCTTATATATTTATTTGATTCATTAATGATCCTGCAGATCTATTTTTCTGCATCCCTTTACAATGCCTGGACTTGGACTATATCCGTGGCAGTAGCCATAATAATGTATTTTCTCATTAAAAGTGCTGAAAAAACTTTGAATAAAAAACTATTCACTTTGGACTCCGAAATAAGAAAGAAAAAAAGAGAGGATTCAGATGTACGAAATTGAAATTAAATCCAAAATTAAAAGTATAAATGAATTTGAGGAAAAAATTAAAAAGCTTGGAGCTGAATTTGTAAATGAGGTTAGTCAACTGGACTATTATTACCAACATCCCTGCAAAGATTTTAAAAAAACAGATGAGGCATTGAGAATCAGAATTATGAATGATGAATGTTATATCACATATAAAGGTCCAAAGATTGATTCTGAAACAAAAACTAGGGAAGAAATAGAAGTAAAGGTAGAGAGAAATATTTCTGATGTACTTGAAAGTCTAGGTTTTAAGTTAGCCGGTGAGGTAAAAAAGATAAGAAAGGTATACAGAATGAAAGATATTGAAATAAGTCTTGACGATGTGCATAACATTGGCTATTTTGTAGAGCTTGAAACATTCGGTGATTATTCTGCTGGAAAAGAAAAGATATTAAATATTGCGAGGGAGTTAGGATTAAAGGATCTGGAACGAAAATCCTACTTTGAATTGCTGGGTGACCTTTAAATGGATAGAAAAGAATTTATTGCTCTTAGTAAAAAATACTACAAGGGAGAATTGAAAGATCACTATGTTTACAAAAAATTATCGGAGATAGAAAAAAATAAGGATTTAAAAAATTCTTTAAAAAATATTTCCATGGTTGAAAAAGAGCATTCACACTTTTTTTCAATGCTCCTTCAGAGTAATGGAATTAATCCAGAAAATGAAAAGGTAAGTAAATTTTCAATTCTGTTCTCAATCTTTTTAAGATATTTGTTAGGCTTGTCCCTTACACTAAAAATACTTGAAAGGGGAGAAACAGATGCAATAAGAAAATACATGGATTATTTGAAAAACTCAGATATTGATGAAAATCAAAAGAAAATTTTAAGGAATATAATAAACGACGAGATATTTCACGAGGATTTCTTCGAGGAAAGTGAAGAAAAAATCGCCAGAAGAACTGAAAAGATCAGGGATGCTGTTTACGGTATGTCAGATGGTCTCGTTGAAGTTCTTGCTTCTGTGTCTGGCCTTGCTCCTGTGCTTGTAAAATCACTTTTCGTAGCAGTAGGAGGTCTTGTTGTTGGCATATCTGGATCTCTTTCAATGGCTATAGGTGCATATTTATCAGTTAAGGCGCAAAAAGATTACAGCGATTCAAAGATAAAAATAGAAAAAATAAAGAATGAAATAAAGGGGGAAAGTGAAAATAAAAAAGAGCAAGCATTTTCAAGCCCGATCTCTTCTGCAATTAATACGGGACTCTTCTATATAATAGGAGCGGTATTTCCGATCCTGCCATTTTTTTTCATAGGTGGCATAAACGCTTTGGTTCTTTCATTTTTACTTGTAATAATAGCACAGTCAACTACAAGTGTTATTATTTCACTGCTTTCTGGAACTCCTATTCTAAAGAGTCTTATAAGAACAGTTACGCTAACTATAATAGCTGCGATAGGCACATATGTGATTGGAAACGTGATACATTCAGTACTTGGTGTGAGTATTTGAAAATTTATTTTTCAGTGAACTTTCTATGAGATGTAAATGGTTGGAATGGTCTACCGTTGCCATGAAAGAATTTTGAGAAAAACTCTACGTAATGCAACCTTGCACCTTGAATGCCCGGTTCAAAAATTGCTATTAAGATGTTAGTACCGTGTCCGATTATCAGTATAAGGAATGCAACAATTATATGTGTAGGAACACCGTAGTGCATTGCCTTGATGAAAATATTGTCAAGAACATATGCAAGTATTACCGATGCAAGGAGAACACCCATTATCCTTGTAAAAGAGAGAATATGGCTTATTATTGATGCCATTTCCATTATTGAAAAGATTCCCTCACCAATCAGTATAAATGCTACTCCTATTCCAAGCATGGGCAAGCTCACATAAACGCCTAGGAAAAAGTTTACAGGTGGCCATTTCAAAAGCCACAGGCCCAGTAGTGTAAAACCCCAGGCAATAAAAATCCAGCCGATTCTACCGTACATTTCTTTTAAATGATTTTTGCCCTTCTCCCCATAATATTTATACAATGTGTACTGGTTTATTGCCCCAAGTACAAGACCGTAAGTCACATAAATTACACCAATCCATGCCGTAATCAAGAGAAGCTTTGAAACGTCATGGATTGGATCTAATATTGGCTTATAGGGAAGGTTCATTCCGAAGTATTCGTTGAATAGAATGCCAAATCCTATACCGATAATCGATCCCCATATCATCGCCCTTGCAAGTCTACCCCAACTCCAGTTTGACATCATCGTCCTGCCAAAGCTAGAAATTGATCTCGGTAACCTGCTTTTTTTCGGGGGTTTTGTGACCCTCTTAAAAAGCCATATACTGAAAAGAAGTATAACTATGCCATAACCTACATCGCCTAGCATGAATCCGAAGAAAATTGGAAAAACTATGGCAAAAATTAATGTTGGATCAAATTCAAGTGAATTCGGCAAGGAATAAAAATTTATGAAAAATTCGAAGAACTTGACGGGTTTTGGATTTTCAAGCATAGTCGGTGGTTCTTCATCTGTTGTTATCAATGAGAATATAAAAATTTTCTTTGTAATAATTTCAAGATCTTTTTTTATTTTCTCTATATTTCTTTCAGGTGCCCAGCCTGTCAATGCAAAGGTGTTTTGACCCATACCAAACTTTACGTTTATTTCCATCTTCTTTGCATATATTTCTAGCTCTTCTGAGATAGCGCAAACAATCGGATAATACTTTTCAGAAATTTTTTTCAGCTCATTTTTCAAATTCTTTTCTTCATTTTCTATTTTCTTTATTTCATTTTCAAGTGCTTTTATTTCATTTTCCGTGGTGTCATTTAACATTGATAATTGATATATATTTGGTTTGAATTTGTTCAAGTGTTCAATTGCCTTGGGCTCTTCTACCTTAGGTCCAACTATTATGAATTCAAGATAGTGGTTCTCATGAGTTTTAAGATTAACATCTTTGAAAGAAGAAAAATCCTTTATAAATTCACTTTTGTTTTCTATGTCCATTCTACCTATTGCAAAAAATATTGATTTTGAATTCAAATTTGAAGCATCTATTCTTAAATTTTTGAGAATGTATAAGCTATCCAAATCATTCTCCATATATTTTTTCATGGTTTTTAATTTTTCAAGCCTGTCCCTTATATCATTCAATTTTGAATCAATGTTTACGGAAAACATTGCTTTTTTAAGATCTTCATAATCTTTAAACTTGAATTTTTTATTAGTTTGCTCTGGTACTAAATATTTCTCAATGCCTTTGAACCTGACAAGCTGCTCAGATATTTCCCTATAATTCTGAGGAAGTGAACCGGGATTAAGATAGAAAAGTATTTCTGGACCTGCATTTTCTACCTGCAAAATGCCCATGTCATGGAAATAATCTATTACCTTTTCCTTATATTCTAGAAGGGAAATAACGGAGATTTTTACCAGTTTCATAGGCCTCAATACCATTATTTTTCCTCCAGTAATGATTTAACTATTTCTAAGATGTATTTTTCATCTATCTTTATATCGTTCAATTTTCTCATTTTTTCTTCCCATTCTTTTTTTAAATTGTTAATCTCATTTTCAATCTTTTCATTGTTTTCAATTTCCAGGCTTGTTTTTAATCTGTTAAGATCTTCCTCTGCCCTTCTCAATATTTCATCTGCCTTTTTTCTTGCTTCTTCTATTCTTGCCTGTGCTTTATCATTTTCTTCCTTTATCATCTTTGTTATAGCTTCTTCCGCATCTTTTATTTTTTTAAGATCTTCATTTAAATCGGACATTTAGATCACCATTATCATGACCACTATGATAATTATCATTGTTCCAACGAATATGTTTATTTTCCAAAGATTATTAACTAACCATAGTTTCAGCATTTTCCTTCTTCTCCAGATTACTCTTTATCTTTTTAAGCGTTACAAACGTATCCCTTTCCATTTCATCAAATTTCATTTTAAGGTAAACTGCCTGCTGTTCCAAGTTTGGTATCAATACCTTCTCTATTGCATTAGATCTTCTGTTTGTTTTTTCAATCTCCGCAAGAAGTTTCCTAATTGAATTTTCTGTTTCTGCAATTTCCAATATTATGTTGTGATAATTTTCAAAATCTTTTATTACCTGGTCTATTTTTGCTGAAAAACCTATGAGCCTGTATCTCGTATCAACAAGATTTTCGAAGGAGGATCTTCCCAGTTCAGGTATCCTGATCCCCATGACGTTCCTCGTTTTTATTGAAATCTCTGACATCTTTCTTACCATTATTGCCGCACTCTCTAAACCAACAGTGCCGTGATAAATTTCTGCAATCTTTAGTGTTTCATAGGCTCGGGTGGCTGCTTTTTCCAAATCGGATCTTAAATTTCTTGATTTCTTTATCAATTTTAGAAATTCCATTACCAGGGCCGCCCTTTTTAATTTTAATAATTCAAGACCCCTCTTTGCCAAAACGATCCTTTTTTTAAGTTTAAGCAGTTCCATCCTGGTTGGTTTAATGTTCTGAAGAGCCATCTTCCACCCTGAACCTCCTTCCATATTTTTCAATGTGTTCCTTCTTTACTCTCTTAAGCTCGTTCTCTGGAATACTCGAAAGGAGCTTCCAACCCAAATCAATCGTATCTATGATTGACCTGTCCTCATCTTTACCCTGGCCTATGAAGCTCTTTTCAAATATGTCGGCAAATTTCAGGAATTGCCTATCCTCTGGTGTCAAAGCACCTTCACCTACGATTGCACTTAAGCTTCTTAGATCTCTACCCCTCGCGTATGATGAATAGAGTTGATCCGCTATACCTCTGTGGTCCTCCCTAGTTTTTCCCTTTCCAATGCCCTGGTTCATCAGCCTTGAAAGACTCATTAAAACATCTATGGGAGGATACACTCCCCTGTGGAATAGATCTCTTGAAAGAACTATCTGCCCTTCGGTGATATAACCTGTGAGATCTGGAATAGGATGTGTAATATCATCCCCAGGCATTGTCAAAATAGGAAACTGTGTAACTGATCCTTTCTTTCCTTTTATTTTGCCAGCTCTCTCATAAAGTGTGGCTAAGTCCGTGTACATGTAACCCGGATATCCCCTTCTTCCTGGCACCTCCTCTCTTGCAGCAGAAATTTCTCTAAGTGCCTCGCAATAATTTGTCATGTCAGTAAGGATTACAAGCACATGCATATCCTTTTCAAATGCTAAATACTCTGCAGCGGTAAGTGCCATTCTAGGTGTAATTATCCTTTCCATACTTGGATCTGATGCGAGATTCAGGAACATCACTGATCTTTCAAAAGCACCAGTGCTCCTGAAATTGTCTATGAAAAAGTACGCTTCCTCGCTGGTTATGCCCATGGCTGCGAATATGACCGCAAAGTTCTCACCTTCACCGAGAACTTTAGCTTGCCTCGCGATCTGTGCTGCAATATCATTGTGTGGCAAACCTGAACCGGAGAATATTGGCAGTTTTTGCCCTCTAACAAGGGTATTCATTCCATCGATTGCAGAAATTCCAGTTTGAATAAACTCGGAGGGCTCATCTCTGGCATAGGGATTAATGGCGTAACCTACTATTTCCATCTTTTCTTTTGATAGCAGAGGGCCTCCGCCATCCCTGGGGTTTCCAAGACCATCAAATATTCTACCAAGCATCTCATCGCTTACTGGTAATCTCACTATATCACCTAAAAATTTTACAGAAGTATTTGGAACATCCAAACCTGTCGTAGGGCCGAAAACCTGAACAATTGCGAGACCTTTCCTTGTATCCAGAACCTGCCCGCTTCTTTTCTCACCGTTAGGAAGAGTAATCTCAACAAGTTCATTGTACCCAGCATTTTCAACATTTTCCACGAATATCAAAGGACCAGAAATCTGGCTGACTGTTCTGTATTCAAGCATTTTTTATACCCCCTTTATAGAGACAAATTCTTTCTTCATTTCTTCAATTATGTTATTTATTTGATCCAAATTTTCTTCCCTAATTTCTTTCATCCTTGAAATTTGATCCCTTACCTTTAATGAAAGCACTGATTTTAGTTGAACACCAGATGCAATTGCATCCATGGCATGCTGGTGGAAAAGAAGAATTGTCTTTAGCATAAGGTTCTGTTTCTTTAATGAGCAGTATGTATCAACTTCATCAAAAGCACTTTGCTGTAAATAGTCTTCCCTTATCATTTTTGCAGTATCCAGAATTATTCTTTCTCTATCAGGTAAAGCATCAGGACCCACAAGCTGAACAATTTCCTGAAGCTCTTCCTCCTGTTGAAGAAGGGCCATTGCATTATCCCTAATATTATTCCAATCCTGACTAACATTTTTTGAGAACCATGATCCTACTGTTGAATGGTACTGTGAATAACTTGTTAACCAGTTAAGCGATGGGAAGTGCCTCCTGTTAGCAAGTGACGCATCCAATGCCCAGAATACCTTTGTTAACCTGAGCGTTCCTTGTGAAACAGGCTCTGAAGTATCACCACCTGGTGGAGAAACAGCCCCTACGATCGTCACTGAACCCTGAGTATTATTCAAATTTATGGTCCTACCAGCCCTTTCATAAAATTCTGCAAGCCTTCTACTAAGATATGCAGGATAACCCTCTTCCCCAGGCATTTCTTCCAACCTGCCAGAGATTTCCCTCATTGCCTCCGCCCATCTGCTTGTACTATCAGCCATGAGTGAAACATCATAACCCATGTCCCTGTAATATTCTGCAATCGTAACTGCTGTATAAACGCTTGCTTCTCTGGCTGCAACAGGCATGTTACTAGTGTTAGCAATAAGTACAGTTCTATCCATTAATGGCCCTTTGGTTTTAGGATCAATTAACTCTGGAAATGTTACAAGAACTTCTGTCATTTCGTTGCCCCTTTCGCCGCAACCAACATATACAACAACGTCAGTATCAGACCATTTTGCAAGTTGGTGCTGTATTACGGTTTTTCCGCTTCCAAATGGACCTATAACACAGGCTGTGCCACCTTTTGCGACGGTGAAAAATGTATCTATTACTCTCTGGCCAGTGATTAACGGTGTAGTGGGGGGAAGCTTTTCTTTGATTGGTCTAGGAAATCTTACATTTGATTTTTCAGACAGACCTAGATCTATAATTTTATCAGACATCTCTATAGAATAAACCTTGTCCCTGACGGTAAAATTACCTTCAGAGATACTTTTTATTTTTCCCCTTATGCCTGAGGGGACCATTATTTTTGTTTGTATTGTTTGCGATTCCTGAACAAATCCAACTATACTGCCAGGAAAAACTTCATCGCCTATTTTTGCCTTCGGGACAAAATACCATTTTTTATTTATATCTAGGGCGTTTGCAGTAATACCCCTTTTAATAAAATCTCCACTTTTTTCATTTATTACCGGTAGAGGCCTTTGTACACCATCATAAATGCTCCTAAGTAAACCAGGGCCCAACTCAACTGATAGAGGCATACCAGTGTTTACAACCTTGTCATTAGGTTTTACACCACTTGTATCCTCGTATACTTGAATAATTGAATTGTTTCCCGTAATCCTGATTATTTCACCTACTAGGCCTTCTTCTCCAACAAATACCACATCGTACATCTTTGCATTTTCAACATCTTTGGCAACCACAACAGGTCCTGAGACCCTGTAAATTATTCCCATTAATTATCACGCTCCTATATCAATACCGAGTACCCTTTTCACAACTTCTTTTAGAACCTCTTCCTCTCCCTTCTTTATCTTGATCTGAGAAGGTACAAATACTACGAGAGGTCTGGTCAAGAATTCTATTTTTTCAATATCCGAATTTGATAAATGATCCCTAATAAAATCTGAGGCTATAATTATCCCTACATCTTTTCTGCTTAATAGGGATACTAATTTAGATGCACAATCTTTTTCATCTACTATATAACATTCAGAACAACCGATAAGCCTGTATCCTATAACAAGCTCCCTTTCCCCTACCACCACAATCTTGTAAGTTTCATCCATCTATACCACCTTTATAAGCATTGATTTTATTCTTTCGTTTGAGAATTTGTACTGTTTTCCATAGGCTACCTTTCTTATATTCTCCCTTTCTGTTTCAAACATTAAAAGTAAACCTATAACGGATGCAAATCCCGGTGATGCTATCCTAAATGAAGATATGTTTCTATTTATTATATAATTCTCAAGCTGTATTTCAAATTCTTTGATATCTTTAGATTCATTGTATATTTCCAATGCCTTGCTTAAATCATAAATGTCTTTAACCTTATCAACAATATCATTTATGCTCGATGCATGTAAAAGGTCATCCAATTTTTGACCCTTTAAATTGCCCCCATCTACCATGTACTTTCTCAGCTCCGGTGGAGAAATACCCATGTCAATACCTCTTATAAGAGTCATAATGTTTTTTGAGTCTATTTGACTCGAAATTAAGTGCAATACAGGCATCTCATTACCTTGAAAAAGCTTTATTTTTTGAATAAGGTTATCAAAATAAAATAGATCAAGTGAAAGAAGCATTTGGCCTGGATCTCCCGTTTTTTTGAAACTTTCCATGTTCTCCATCAGAACCTTTCCGTATGGAAATTTTAGAAGATATTTCACTATTGAATCTATGTCCTGTTCCTCTATCATTATTTTAAAATCTTCAGAAGTAATCTGTCCAGCTACTATACCTGCTGGCAAATCTCTTTCGCTCAGAAGGAACATCTCTGTTTCGTTTATTTTTCTTCCCAGCACTTTTGATGATATGATTATTTTGATGTTTGCTATATCCCACTTGGAAACATAGCTTCTAAGTGCATCAAGGCCTATTCTTGGTGTAATATTTAAAGCAATTCTGGAAATCTTAACAAGGTGGGAATTTAAACTCATTTCTATTAATTCCACACCTGAATATTTTGTTGAATAAAATGATATGTATTCCTTGTAAGGTGTTTCCATCAATATACTGATTATCTGCTGCAAATCTGGTGCCGATACAAGCTGATCAATGATGGAGGTATTTAAAAGACTAGATTCAATCGCTTTTGCCCTCGCATAGGCATATGCGTAGGAGATTAGTCCTTGCAATTTATAAATCCTCCCTTATCTTTTCATAAATTTTTTCTTTTATCTCAAGAATTTTCTCTTCTACAAGGTTTTTGATTGACATATCTGAAAATATCTTCCTGTCAGCGGTTGAAATGATTACACCTCCAAGCTCATCAAGTTCTTTGCTGAACTCCACATTTTTATTTTGAATCAAGTCCTTATCAACCTCTGAAATGAATATTATAGAGTTTCCCGTGCTAATGTTCAATTCCTTTAGACCTTTTTCTATTGATTTTATAAGGTAATTTTTGTATATTTCATTTTTACGAATATCCTTAAAGGAATTTTTTACATTTTCAATATATTCATTTATGATTTTATTCAAGGCATCCATGTATTCCCTTTTTAATTCAACGTTTACTGAAGATATTTTCCTCATTTTTTCTAGTTCAAGCTCCTTGATTATTTTCGTCCTTCCTTCTTCAAGAATCTTGTTTGCTCTTGACATAGCATCAGCTAGTATCCTGGAGATCTGCTCCTCTGAAGTTTTTCTAATCATCTCCAGCTCTAAATTACCCTTATCGTATATACCTTTAATAACGTCATCGATCGCCATTGTTTCAACCAAGTATGTGCATCAGTATGATCAGTCCAAAAACAAAACCGAATATAAACAAGGTTTCAGGTATCACAAGAAAGAAAAGAACCTGACCCATTTTCTCCGGTTTTTCAGCTACTACTCCCATTCCAGCGGCACCAATACCTTGTTGAGCAAGCCCAGTACCTATAAGACCTCCGGCCATTGATACTGCTGCTGCAAGAGCGTATATAGCAGTTGCATCAGATACCATCTATTTACCTCCTTGGGTTGTGATTGCAATACTGAATATAAAACTTTTTAAAGAGTGTAGAAAAATTTTTTATCATGGATCAAATTTAAAGAAGAAAATGAATTTAAACAAATTAAGAAAGGTTAGTTATTACTTTAGAACTTATACTTTTTACGGAACCGTTAGAGGACTCGCATCTGAAGAAATTGATATAAACAGCTTGCTAAATGAGGAAAAATATGATCTCATTATGCTCGGAATTTCACCTGAAGACCTCGAAGGTTTGAAAATTTACATTCAAAAGCCTTTCGAAGTGGACCTGTCAGATTATGAGATTATATATGGCCTAAAATTACAAAGATACGGAAAAGTAAAAATGCCTGTTCCATCCTTCTCAAAAGCTTTAAAATTGGCCAATGAGAAGAATATTAAAATTATTGCTATTGATATGGAAGAAAACGAATATGCTCAAGCTTTTACTAACAATGTAAAATTTTTTGATTTGATAAGACATACTTTCAGAAAAAAAAGAATTCTTAAAAAAGAATTTAATGCTGAAACACCTGAAGAATTTGCATTAAAATGGGATAAAGAAATTAACAGATTGAAAGGTTATGCTAGACTTGAAAAACAAAGAGAAGTTTACATAGCAAACAAAATAAAAAATAACAGTGAAGGAAAAGATATTTTTGTAATTGTGGATTTTGAAAGAATGGATGGAATAATAAAAAACATTCAAATTGATAATATTAAAAAGCATGATGCTTACATCTGATATCATCTATTTTCAAAATTAAAGCTTTCTTGCTCATGTTTTCTTAATTTACAAAAAATGAGCAAGAAAGCTCCGACATTTATGGATGAGATGAATTGCAAAAAATATATAAATGTAAAGGGATATCGCGAACATGGAAAGTCGTGTGGATAAGACCTTCGTGGAAGGCGTGCAGGATACTCCCTCAAAAGAACCAGTCAAGGACTGGTTTGGAATGTCTCCGCAATCTGTCTTTAATGTTGTGGGTAAAGACATATCCGGATTGCATGCAGACAGGGATGCATGCAAAGGGAGCACTGATACCCCTAAAGGGGCAACTCTAAGAACAATGGAGACCCTAGAACCTCCTATGCTTTAGCGAGGAGAGTATGTCAGATTATATGTGTTCTGATAAGAATTTGCAGAATATACATCATTAATAAAATTGAATGAAATCAAAAAAAAGAACCATAGATACAATCAAGGTAACAAATACAACTGTAGCAACATATGGCCAGATTTTTCTATCTTTTCGGTATTGTTTCTTCATTTATCGTAAACAAAGATAATTAGTATAAAAATCTATTTGTACAATTTTTTTATCGCATATATTCAAGAATTTAAGAAAAAATTATAAATACTATAATTTGTTATATTATTTTGGAATGAAAAAGAGTAGTACTGGTCTTCCGAAAGAATTGACAAATTTTGATGAATTGGCAACGCAGCAAGTTTTAAGAGTTTACACAGATCGCAGAAGGTATGGGAAAACAATGACTGTAATAGAGGGTTTTGATTCTTCAGTGGATCTTAAAGAGCTAGCCAAAGAACTGAAACACAGTGTAGCTGCTGGTGGAACATTTAAAGATGAAAGGATAGAGCTTCAAGGCGATCATAGAGAAAAGGTCAAAAAGATTCTTCAGGAGATGGGGTTTGTTATAGAAGATAAATAAATTTTTTAGTTAGGCAATCGCCGAATATGAACTTTAACAATAGTTAAAGTTATATAGTATTTTATTTTCCTTCATAAAGAAGGTGAAATTGATGGTGGGTATAGTGACATATGGGTCTTACATCCCAAGGTTTAGAATTAAAGTAGAGGAAATAGCGAGGGTATGGGGTGAGGATCCAGAGGACATAAAAAATGGTCTTAACATACAGAGCAAAAGTGTTCCCGGGCCAGATGAAGATACTGCAACAATATCCGTGGAAGCATTGAGAAATGCGATGTCCAGAAAAAAACCAAACGGTGTTGGAGCTATTTATGTGGGTTCTGAATCACATCCTTATGCTGTAAAGCCTACTGCAACGATCGTTGCTGAAGCAGCTGGCTTTGCGCCTGAAATTACAGCGGCGGATTATGAATTTGCATGCAAAGCTGGTACAGCAGCTATGCAATCTGTGATGGGTATGGTTAAGGGTGGAATGATAAAGCAAGGGGTCGCCATAGGCTCAGATACTAGCCAGGGAGCTCCGGGCGATGCACTTGAGTATTCTGCTGCAGCTGGAGGAACTGCCTTTGTAATTGGAAATGAGAACACAATAGCTGAAATCAAAGCAACATATTCTATTACCACTGATACGCCAGATTTTTGGAGAAGGGAAGGGCAGGATTATCCGAGGCATGGGGGAAGGTTCACGGGAGAACCTGCTTATTTTCGCCATGTTCTTGATACATCGAAAAAAATAATGGAGATCATGAAAACAAAGCCTGAGGATTATACATACGCTGTTTTCCATCAGCCGAATGGTAAATTTCCAACCAGGGCTGCAAAAATGCTCGGGTTTAAAGAATCCCAGATAAAACAGGGGCTAATAGTTCCATTCATTGGAAATACATATTCGGGTTCAATGATTACGGGTTTATCAGCTATTCTGGATATAAGCAAGCCTGGTGATAGAATATTGGCAACATCCTTTGGATCTGGAGCTGGTAGCGACACATTTCATATAGAGATAACAAAAGAAATTGAAAATTACCAAAGAGAAAATGCTCTTTCAGTTTGGTCTCAAATTGAAAAAGCCAGGTTCATAGATTATGCATACTATGCTAAATTCAAAAAGAAAATAAAGATGGGTGAGTGAAATGAGAGATGTAGTAATTGTTGGCGTTGGACAAACAAAATTTGGCGAACACTGGGAAAAATCTTTAAGGGCACTTGCTGTAGAAGCTGGCTTAAAGGCAATCGAGGATGCGGGTATTTATTCAAAGGATATTGATGCTATTTATGGCGGAAATATGAGTGCAGGGTCATCCACATTCCAAGATCATATTGGACCTCTGCTTGCAGATTTCACAGGCTTGGCAATAAACAAAGTGCCTGCGATAAGGATTGAAAATGGAAGCGCAAGCGGGGCTGCGGCATTTCATGAGGGCTTTTTATCAGTAGCATCAGGTCTTTACGATACCGTATTGGTAGGTGGGGTTGAAAAATTAACGGATGTTTCAATGGAAGAAGTCACTGAGGTATTATCGGGCGAAGTTGATAGAGAATGGGAGCTATTCAACGGTGCTACACTTGCATCACTGGCCGCTTTAATTGCAAGAAGATACATGTTAGATTACAGTGTTAAAAGGGAACAAATCGCTCTCATGCCAGTGCTTTCTCATAAGCATGGATCATTAAATCCATACGCACAATACAAGAATATAATCAAGGTAGAAGATGTGTTGAAATCCACCATGGTTGCTGAACCACTGACAATGCTTGATTGTGCACCTGTTTCAGATGGTGCGTCGGCTGTAATCTTAACAACCGAAGAAAATGCAAAGAAATGGAGGAAGGATAACATCGTCAAGGTAAAAGCATCATCCGTTGCATCGGACTTTATATCTTTGCAGAGCAGGGAAAGCATTACAAGATTTGATTCAGTCATTGAAGCTTCAAGGAAAGCTTACAGGATGGCAAAGCTTGAGCCAAAGGACATTTCTCTGGTGGAAGTTCATGATGCATTTTCTATCTTCGGTTTGATAGCGCTTGAAGATTTAGGTTTCTTTGAAAAAGGAAAGGCAGGAAAATTTTTAGAAGAAGGTTACGGAAATCTTGATAGTAAACTGCCCGTTAACCCGTCCGGAGGTCTTAAAGCTAAAGGCCATCCTGTAGGGGCTACTGGCGTAGGACAAATAGTAGAAGCATCCTTACAGCTAAGAAAGGAAGCTGAAAAGAGGCAGGTTCCGAATCCTAAGAATGCACTTACCCTTAATATGGGAGGATCAGGTGGATCATCAATAGTTCACATACTGGAGGTGGTAAAATGACAATACCTAGATTCTGGAGAGAATTTGAACACAGATACAGGCTTGTAGGCACAAAATGTCCATCCTGCGGGCGCGTTTATTTTCCGCCTAGGGACGTATGCCCATATTGCCATAGAGAATCAGTAGGAAAAATGAAAAAATACGAACTAAAGCCAACAGGGAAAATATATTCATTTACGTTAGTTCATCAGGACATTCCAGATTTTAAAAATATAAAACCGTACCTGATGGTAATGGTAGAAATGGATGATGGTCCTAGAATTACAGGCCAACTGACGGACATAGAACCTGAAGAGGTTAAGATAGGAATGCCCGTGAAAGCTGTATTCAGGAGAATCAGAGATGAAAGTAAATCAGGTATAATCGAGTACGGGTATAAATTTGTACCACTTTAAATTTTTTTAAAAACAAATTTTTACATTTTTTGAATTTTTTTCAAGAAACTATTAAATAAATTAATCCATTTACCATTCAAGGTGATTATATGCTTGACTTTACATTTTCCGAAGAACAGGAAATGATAAGAGAGAGTGTTAGGGATTTTGCACAAAGAAAGATTGTTCCAATTGCCATGGAAATGGAAAAAACCAAAAAAATACCTGAGGATGTAATCCAGGGTATGGCGGATCTTGGACTTATTGCTCCAACTGTTTCACCAAAATATGGAGGTCAGGGTTTTGATGCTGTAACGGCAGGTATAATTGCAGAGGAAATTTCAAGAGCAGATCCGACAGGTTCAATTCCGGTTTTTTACCTTGTACAGGCTTCTTGGGGTCATGTTTTTGATAAATATGGTACCGAAGAAGCAAAACAGGAAATATTGCCGAACGTAACTAAGGGAAAATGGTTTTTGGGAATAGCAACAACAGAATCAGATGCAGGATCCGATGTTCTTGGAACAAGAACAACAATAAAGAAAGAAGGAGAGAAATACGTTGTAAACGGAGAAAAAATGTACATAAGCGGTGTGAGGGAAGCATACACAAGGGGTGGTGGTCATATAACGATTGCAAAGCAGTTTCCCGAATTAGGTGCTAAGGGAATGACAATGTTTTATCTGCCACTTCAATCCAAGGGTATTATACCAACGTATGTGGATGACCTTGGAAGGGAGGGTATATCAACAGGCGGATTTACAATAGATAATGTTACTATTCCAAAGCATTACATAGTTGGTCAGGAGGGAAAGGGCTTCTACATAGTTCATGAAGGATATGAATATGCAAGAGGTCTAATAGCCGTGATATGCGCTGGTGCGGGACTGAAATCATTGGAGAGGGGAGAAAAATATCTTAAGGAAAGAAAAGCATTCGGAATGCCTCTTGCAAAATTTGAGGCATTACAGTTCAGGTTAGCCGAACATTATACAAAACTGAGTTTTCTTAGACTAGGATCTTACTGGGCGCTCTGGACTTACGATAGAGAAGGACAGAAGAATGCCACAAGATTCGAAGTCAGCAAGGCAATTGCAATGGCTAAGCTTTTTGCAAGTGAATGGTCAGCCCAGGCCATTGATGAGGTAATGCAGTGGCAGGGAGCTTTCGGTTATACAAGAGAATGCATTGATCAGGCAGCATGGAGAGCAATTAGATCCTTTGCCTGGGCTGAAGGCAGCAAAGAAATAATGAGGGTAATAGTATCAAGAGAGCTGCTCGGCAAAGAATATACAACTTATAAATAATGGTGGTGTTAATGAAAATATTGGTTTTAGTGAAACAGGTACCGGATACAAGTGAGGTAAAATTCAACGAGAATGGAGTAATGATCAGGGAAGGACTGCAGAGTATTCTAAACATGTTCGATCAGTTCGCCGTAGAAGAGGCATTAAGATTAAGGGAAAAATATGGTGGAGAAGTGTCAATAATGACACTTGCACCTGAGCAGGCAAAATCTGCACTCCAGAAATGTCTTGCTTTAGGAGCAGATAAGGCCTACCATATCTCTGACAGGGCCTTTGGTGGATCAGATACACTGGCCACATCATATGCCCTCAGCCTTGCAATAAAGAAAGTTGGAGATTTTGATCTTATAATGGCCGGGAACCAGGCAACTGATGGTGATACTGGGCATATCGGTCCTCAGGTGGCTCAGTTTTTAGGCCTTCCACACGTGAGCTACGTTGAAAGGGTAGAGAGCATTGATGGAGATAAAGCTCTTGTTAAAAGTTTGCTCGAGGATGGTTATCGTATGATTGAGGTAAAGTTGCCAGCTCTTCTTGCATGCATACCTCCAACAACATTCGAATATTCAAATCCAAGCATGATGGGTATCGTAAAGGCAAAAAACAAGCCTTATGTTTGGTTAAAAGCTGATGACATTGATGGCGATAAGAGCCGGTTTGGCCTTAACGGATCTCCTACCAGGGTGATGAAAATGTATCCTCCACCTAAGAGGTCCAGAGGAGAAGTGTTCACAGGGGACTATCACGAAGCTGTTAAGAAAATTATTGATGTTTTAAAGGAGAAGAAGGTGATCTCATGATCGAAGATTACAAGGGGATTCTCGTTATAGGTGAAATATACGACGGTAAGATTAGACCTGTTACATTCCAATTGATTAACAAGGCTAGGGAACTTGCAGATACACTCAAAACAAGCATATCTACTGTTCTAATAGGAAATAACATTGGCGAAATGGCTAAGGAACCCATTCATTACGGTTCTGATAAGGTTTATGTTCTTGAGCACAAGATGTTTGATCCATATATTGCAGAAGTTTATAGCGCAGTTCTTGCGAAGTTCATTAACCAATTAAAACCAGAGATTGTTATGATCCCGGCCACACATACAGGTAGAGAGTACGGTCCAAGAATTGCTGCATCGTTGCAAACAGGAATGACAGCTGATTGCACAGATCTTACAATAAAAAATGGAAGGTTTATACAGATCAGGCCTGCCTATGGCGGGAACATCATGGGTGAAATTTTTACGCCAAATCACAGACCACAGATCGCAACAGTAAGACCTAATGTTTTCAAGGCAAGGGATCCGGACACGAATAGAAATGGAGAAATAGTAAATGTTACACCTGATTTAAGTGACGTAAACCTAAGAACAACGATAAAAGAGGTAGTTAAAACTACCGTTACAGGGGCAAAAAAGATTGATGAAGCAAAGGTCATAGTATCAGGTGGAAGAGGCGTTGGCTTAAAGGAAGGTTTTGACTTGCTTAAGCAGCTTTCTGATCTTCTCGGAGGTGCAGTAGGTGCTTCAAGGGTAGCTGTAGATCTAGGTTGGATGCCAAAATCTGCACAGGTGGGCCAGAGCGGTATTACGGTTTCACCTGATCTTTACATAGCATGTGGCATATCAGGAACAATACAACATATC
>JBMFSK010000017.1:0-18593 GCA_049967595.1 Thermoplasmata archaeon | reverse complement strand
TATAAATCTGACATTTGTCAGATCATCCTCCCGAAATATTTAAATATTGGAAACTTATAAATATTTAATAAATTTTTTTATTTTTTAAAATTTTTTCCACATTTAAAAGATAAACGATAAAATACTTTAAATGCCAGAAAATTAGAAAACAAATTCCGATAAAATTTATAATATAATGAAAAATTAAAAAAATTGTTAAAACTTCAATTAAATTATTAAAAAAATTTCATGCCTAGATACTTTTTTAAAAATATTTAAATAGAGAATTTTGATTAATTTTTCTATGAAAATCTGGTTTAAAAATTGGCCCCCAAATTTGCCATATGAGCTTGAATACCGATAAAAAGTGTAGATGAGATATTTAAAAAATCAGCAGAATTTTATCCGGATAAGACCTTTATGATTTTTTATGATAGGAAAATAACGTACAAAGAAGGCTGGGATTCAATTTTAGGCCTTGCTGGAACATTGCAGAAAATGGGAATAGATATGGGAGATAGAGTAGGAATTTATATGCAGAATTCTCCTAACTTTGTGATTTCATATTTTGGAATAATAAAAGCAGGAGGAATAGCAGTTTTAATGAATCCAATGCTAAAAAAAGATGAAATAAAGTACATTCTAGAAGACAGTGGCACAAAAACTATTATCACTACAGGAGAATTAATTAATAACTTGTTAGATTTCGAAAAATCTCATAATATAAAGCTTATAGCAGGAAATTTAAAGGATTATATTCCAGATAATACGGAAATACCTGTTCCCCCTGAATTAAATAAAATATATAATTTATATGATGCATTAAATTGGAAAGAAGCAGTGGAAGAAGTTAGATCCTATATAATGGTAGAAAATAAACCTGAAGATGCTGCAATGATCGCTTACACTTCAGGCACTACAGCGATACCAAAAGGATGCGTTCATACAAACAGATCTGTTTTGGCAAATGCTATGGATTCAGCATACTGGAGAGGAGTAACATCTGGAACTGTAGAACTTTCTGTAGCACCATTTTTCCATGTAACTGGACTTTCATTTTCAGTATTAGGGCCTATATATGAAGCAGCTACGATAGTTGCACTTGCAAGATGGAACAGGGTAGCTGCTATTAAAGCAATTGAAAAATACAAAGTAACACATTGGGTATCTGTGCCTAAAATGATCGCAGATTTACTTGCTTATCCTGATCTAGACAAAGTTGATTTTAGTTCAATAAGATTTATAGGAGGTGGTGGTGCAGCCATGCCAAAACCCTTATTAGAAAAATTTGAAAATTTAATTCATTTACCTTTTATAGAGGGTTATGGAATGACAGAAATGATGGGCCAGACACATGTGAATCCTACGCATAGGAGAAAATCTGGAAGCATAGGTATACCCCAATTTGGAGTAGATGCAAAAATAATAGATTGGCAAACTGGAAAAGAGTTGAAAAATAATGAGATTGGGGAAATTGTATTCAAAGGTCCATCTCAGTTTTCTGGGTATTACAATAAACCAACTGAAACTCAGGAAGCCTTCATAGAAATAAATAAAGAAAAATATCTTAGAAGCGGGGACATCGGTTATATGGATGATGATGGATATTTTTTTGTAGTTGATCGTTTAAAAAGAATGATTAACAGAGGTGGTTTTAAAGTTTGGCCTCTCGAGGTGGAAAATGTCTTGTACAGTCATAAGGCAGTTAAAGAATGTTGTGTAATTTCCACTCATGATGAAAGGGTAGGTGAAGAAGTAAAGGCATTGATAGTTCTTAAAGATGACTTTAAAGGCAAAGTATCAGAAAGTGAAATAATAAATTACTGCAAAGAAAGGCTTGCAGATTACAAGTATCCAAGAATTGTAGAATTCGTTGATGAAATACTCAAAACAGGGTCTGGAAAAATTGACTGGAGAAAGATGCAGGAAATTGAAAATAACAAAAATTTATAAAAAACCAAATAATTTTTTTTAATGATTAACATCTTTTAATTTAAAATTTTTAAAAAGAAAAATTATTTAAATTTGGATTACAATTCCAGATTTATGGTAATAAAAAAAGTTGGAATTATAGGTGCTGGATCAATGGGTTCAGCAATAGCTGAAGTAATGGCTTACAATGGCATAGATGTTGTTTTGAAAGATCAAAATTTGGAATTAACGAACAAGGGAATGAAAAATATTGAAAGAATTTTAAATGACTTTAATAAATATCTAAAAGAGAGACCTTTAAAGGAAATAGATAAAATTGAAAAGCTTGGAATAAAGTTAAATGAAGATCAGAAGAATCAATTAATAAAAAATATGGGTAGTACAGTTGATAGTGATGCAATAATAAAAAGAATAAAATTAACTGATGGTTATGATCTCTTTGAAGACTGTGACTTGATTATTGAAGCAATACTTGAAGATCAAAATGTTAAAAACAAATTATTTGAGGAAATATCAAATTCATTTTCAGATTCTGCAATTGTTGCTTCAAACACATCATCTTTAAGCATAACTGAAATGGCAGCGCATTACAAAAAACCAGAAAATGTAATTATAACACATTTCTTTAATCCACCATATACAATGCCTTTGGTAGAAATAGTACCGGCTTTGCAAACCTCTGAAAACACATTAAATACAGTTTACGAATTTTTTAGCACATTAAAAAATCATAGAGAAAAGATTGTTCCAGTAAAAGTTAAGGAGAGAACAGGATTTGTAGTAAATAGGATTTTAATACCAATGATTAACGAGGCTATGAAGATCGTGGATGAAGGCATTGCTGATACCAAAACGGTAGACATAGCAATGAAGAAAGGTGCAGGAATGCCTATGGGGCCGTTCGAGCTTGCTGATTATGTAGGTGTTGACATTGTTTACCATGTTCTAAAAAGTTTCAGAGAGGCGTTTGGGGATAACTATATTGCACCAGAAACTTTGAAGTATATGATTTCTGCAGGCTGGTGGGGTATCAAAACAAAAAGGGGATTTTATGACTATAGAAAATAAACAGGGTAATAAATGATGATAAGAAATTATGATCGTTACATAAATAACTTAATTGACTTTGAAGAAGTTTACAATATTGGAAAACATTTAAAAAATATTCAAAAATTTCATGAAAATTTTATTGTGACCAAGATATATGCTGAGGTATCTTTAAAAGCAAATGTTATTGAATTAACAAAAAGCCATAATTATGATGAAAATAAAAAATTGGCTATTTATTCTAAAGAATTATACAATAAATTAGGATAAGGTGAATAATATGAAAAAAGTTTATATTTTAGGAGTAGGAATGACAAACTTCGGAAAATCCGACAAGCTTGGAAGAGAATTGGCAATACAGGCATCGATGGATGCTATAAATGATGCAGGCATAAGACCTAAGGATATAGATGCTACATATGTATCAAGCGCCTTTGGTATTGCAGAAAATCAGGTTCATGTAGGACCATTAATAAACAGTTCTCTGGGAATTCCTTCAATACCTAGCCTTACAATAGAATCAGCTTGTTCCGGCTCAAGTGCAGCTTTTCATGAAGCCTACATTGCTCTCTCCTCAGGTTTTCATAACGTGGCACTTGTAGTAGGTTATGAAAAATTGAGCATGAATCCTACATCAGAAAACACAAGATATTTTGCTATGGCAAGCGATTTTTGGTTCGAGGGTTTAAATGGTGTAACATTTCCAGGTCTTTATGCTTTGATGGCAACAGCACATATGAAAAAGTATGGAACTACTGAGGAAATGCTAGGGGCAGTATCAATAAAAAATCACAGGAATGGTTATTACAACCCTAAAGCACATTTTAAAAAAATTATAGATATGGAAACATATCTAAAAAGCCCAGTAGTTTCTTATCCTTTAAAACTTTATGACTCCTGTCCATTCAGCGATGGAGCAGCGGCATTAATACTTGTAAATGAGGACTTTTTAGGGAAAAGATCGGAGTTAGTTCAAGTATTATCATCTGTAAGATCCGGAAGCATGGCTGCACTTCAGGACAGGGAAGATTTTACAGGCATTCCTGGTGCGAGAATAGCTTCAGAGAAGGCATATAAAATAGCAAAAATTTCACCAGAAAATATATCACTTGCAGAAGTTCATGATTGCTTTACAATTGCAGAAATTATGGCGATTGAAGATACTGGTCTATTTAAAAAAGGGGATGGAGGAAAAGCGGAGGTTGAAGGACTCACCCATTATGATGGTAAAATACCCATAAATACATCAGGAGGCTTGAAGGCAAAAGGTCATCCTGTTTCAGCAACAGGTATTGCCCAAATGGTTGAAATATACGATCAAATGCTTTACAGGGTGGACAAAAATAGGCAGGTTTCAAAGCCAGAAATAGGGATGGCACACAATGTGGGTGCTACTGGAGGTTCGGTTAGCGTAACAATATTAAAGAGGGTGAAATAATGCATAACGTTCAAGAGTATATCAATTCGCTAAAAAATGGAAAAATAATAGGTTTTGAGTGCAATGTCTGTCACCATAGATGGTTAACGATTTTAAACTACTGCCCAATATGCGGTTCGAATGATATAAAGGATGTTGAGCTATCAAAATCTGGAAAAATTTTATCATTCACCATACAAAAGGTGGTTCCAACACAGCTTCAAGATAAGGCCCCCTATTTAATAGCTATAATTCAACTAGACGACGGTTCTAAGGTGCAAGCTAGAATTGAAAATTTTAACAACAACACAGACCTTATTGGTAAAGAAGTATACTTTGAAAAAGGTGGTGAAGAAGGTTTAATTTTTAAGCTATTATAACTCTAAAAAATCAAACTTTATTTACTATAATTCAGATTAAGGGATCATGATCGAGATTCAAAGTAAAGAGCATATAATGACAGTTCTGATAAACAGGCCTGAAAAAAGAAATGCTGTGGATTTTCAAACAGCAAGAGAATTAGAGAATGCATTTGAAATGTTTGAAAAAGATGAAGACCTTTTCGTTGCAATTATATCTGGAACAGGAGGAAATTTTTGCGCAGGTGCAGATTTGAGCGATTTAAAAAATCTTGAAAAAAGAGCTATGGATTCAAATGGACCACTAGGTTTTACAAGAAGAGTGTTAAGTAAGCCATTGATCGCAGCAATTTCTGGATACTGTGTAGCTGGAGGTTTTGAACTTGCTCTTTGGGCGGATTTCAGAATAGCAGAAGAGGGTTCTAAATTAGGGTTTCTTGAGAGAAGGTTTGGAGTGCCATTAATAGACGGTGGTACACAGAGACTTCCGCTCATAACAGGTTTTGGAAATGCCTTATATCTTATCTTGACAGGGAACCTTATAGACAGTAATGAGGCATATAGACTAGGAATTGTAAATGAAATTGTTCCAGAAGGTCATTCCTTATCAAGAGCATTAGAAATTGCAAAAGAAATTTCGAATTATCCACAGCTTACATTAAGATATGATAGAATGGCACTTTATTCCTCATTTGATATGGAGAACAGAATGAAGATTGAAGCAAAATTTGGAAAAGAAGTACTTGATAGTGGTATACCTTTTAAAGGAGCAGAATTGTTTAAAAAAGGAAAAGGTAAGGGGGGTAAAAAACTTATAAATTAAAAATTAGACATTTTTTCGTCTATAGTTATCTCTGCAAGGTCTGCTGAGTACATTGCTATTCTTATCAGGCTTTCAACTATTGACGAAATACCTACAATATCCTTTATTTTTTTCCTTTCTAGATTTTTAAGCAATTCCCTGGCTTTTTTTGAAAATATGTGTGATTTCTCTATTTCACTGTTTGCAGATTCAACATCCAAATTTTTATAGGATTTATACGAATTTCTGAATATTTCAATTGTCTCATCAAAATATGGCAATAGTTCATTCCCATTGATTATTTTGTTTTCTAACGCTACATAAGAAATGCTAACAGAGTGATCACCTATTCTTTCAAACAATTTAGCGATAGATCTTAAATTAAATGCTCTCGTAATATCTATACCCTGGTCCTTCAGAATATTGTTATTCTTAAGGGCCATATAAAATTGTTTTGAAATAAGCCAAAACACCCTATCGATCTGCATATCCCTATCTATAATATCAAGTGCAAGAGTTTTGTCGAAATTTAAAATAAGGTTCTTTGTATCGTTTACCATGTTTTCAGTCATTATGTACAAACGCTGAAATATTTTTTCCATCAAAAAATCAGAAAACCTTGAAAGATCCTGAATTAGAACATATTTATTAGTTTCTTCAATAATTTCAACACCTAAGCTTAAAGTAGTAAATTTTTTAATTGCATTTTTTATATCATCGGATAGAAACTCTGCACTAATTCTTATTGTATTAAATCCAGAAAGATAAATTGCTATTAACTTTCTCAGGATTAAATCTTCTTTTTCATTTTGAACATTTAAAACTATTTCCTTTTGTTCATGCCTTTCTGAAAGTTCTTTACCTATGATTAAGTTTCCACCTTCATTTTCAATTATTGATAATAAGTCTCCTTCATTAATATTATTTTTTAATATCCAATCCTTAGGAAGTGAAACAATAAATGTGGATCCTCCAGTTTTTTGTACTTTTCTTATTTCCATAAACATAAAAATATAAAGAAATATTTAAATTTTTCATTTGTATATAGTATATATAGTTATATATAAACTATTAACAGAATCTCTATATGTTTTTTATGCTTATAAAAATTGGTGAAAAAATGGATAATAAGAATCCTTTCGAAGATATAGACTCGACAAAGCTTAACTTAGGCCATATAAAAATATGGTTCACTGCTGGCATGGGCTTTTTTACAGATGCTTACGATTTATTCATAATAGGCATAGTGCTAATTCTATTGACTGGCCCTTATAGCACAGCATTTCATCTTAACACAGTTCAATCCGCTCTAATAGGCACATCTGCACTTGCAGCTGCTGTAATAGGTCAGCTTTTGTTTGGGAGAATAGCCGATTTAATAGGCAGGAAGAAGGTTTACGGTATTGAAGCTTCAATATTAGCAATCGGTGCATTACTAAGCGCATTTTCTATGAATTTTTGGTTTTTATTCCTATCTAGATTTCTCCTAGGTATAGGTATAGGCGGTGATTATCCTGTAAGCGCAACCATAATGAGTGAATATTCAAATAAGAAAGATAGGGGAAAATTGATAGGTTTTGTTTTTGCAAATCAGGGCATAGGTTCCGTGGTAGCAGTTGCGTTGGGTGTGATTTCTATTGTCGCATTCTCTCCTGACCTTGCCTGGAGGTTCATGCTTGCATTTGGAGCAATACCAGCTATATCCGTAATATATTTAAGAAGGAAGCTGCCTGAAACACCTAGATATTCATTGTTAGTTTCCCACGATATTGAAACTGCCAAAAATGCAAAGAAAGTCATAGGTGTAGAAGATAAAAATTTGTCAAAAGCATCTACACAAGTTTCAAGGTTTTCAACATTCATAAAAACATATTGGAAAACATTATTAATTACTTCAAGCACCTGGTTCTTCCTGGACATAGCATACTATGGAACTGGTATATATTCAAGCCCTATTGTAAGCAATATAATATCTACAAACAGACTTCTAATGAAAGTTTTGATTGCCGGCCTGCCTTTCATAGTTGGCTTCTTTGGATACTTTACGGCAGTAGGATTATTGGATAAACTAGGCAGAAAAACCATACAAGTTCAGGGTTTCTTCATGATGGCTCTTTTATACATAATAGTTTCAAGTGTAATGATTGTTCATGGTTCAAAAATTGTTGGATTTACAATTCCGGTTGATATTGCATTTATACTTTACTCATTGTCGTTCTTTTTCATTGACTTTGGGCCAAATGAAACTACGTTTATATTACCTGCAGAACTCTTCCCTGTTAAGTATAGGACTACAGGCCATGGTATTTCTGCAGCAGCAGGAAAAGTAGGTGCAGCTATTAGCACTTTTCTGATGCCTGTACTATTGATAACGATTGGTATAAAAGAGGTACTTTTAATTC
Organism: Thermoplasmata archaeon; assembly: GCA_049967595.1. Lineage (GTDB taxonomy): Archaea > Thermoplasmatota > Thermoplasmata > Thermoplasmatales > ARK-15 > ARK-15. The sequence goes on along the minus strand of JBMFSK010000017.1, from coordinate 10,655 downwards.
TTGGAGGTATATCAATAATAGGTGGTTTGATTTCTTTGGCAATCAGGGAACCAGCTAAAAAATCTTTGGAAGAGGCTTCAAATGAGAAAATAATCGCCCAACCAGATTAATTTTTATTCTTTTTTTATAACATTTTTAAAAAATATATAATAAAGGATGGAGCTTGTAACATAGAATGCAGCACAAATGTAAAAAGGGATATTAAGTGAATAATCCATGATGATACCTCCAAAATACACGGAAATGGAGTTCATGCCTATCCAAGAAAGAGATACTAAACTGGACATAAATGGTCTGAATTCTTCAGGGATCATTGATAGTTCAAATGAACTCTGTACTGGACCTGTAACATTCATTAATATGGTTCTAAAAAAATATAATGCTGAAAAAAGATATAACCCCATTGAGGATAAATTAGATGAAAATGGCATTGAAAGCAAGAGCAAAGCTGCAATAAGTTGAAAAGTAACTATCGTACTTAGGGAACCCCTTTTACGTGCCAGAAAAGGTACGAAAAGCATCAATATTGCCATTGCGAAGGTGGTAATTGAGAAAATATAGGAAATGGAAGATATGCCCAAATGGAATCTGTACTGAAACTGCAACTGAAAATATGGTATAACAAATCCAGCTCCAAGACCAATTAATGATGCTGGGATGGTAAGTTTTAACATTATTTTTAAAATTTCTTTAGGTACTTTTTTTCTTTTTCCTCTTTCAATTTTAATATCATCCTTTAAAAATCGTATCAATATTAAAGAAACTGCCCAAAGAATCAAAACGCTTAATAAAGCAAGTTTGAAACCCATAAGATCATTATTGAATAAAAATCTACCCAAGCCTGGAAAGAATCCAGATAAAGTTATTCCTAGGGTTGATCCTATAAGGTTTACAAAGCCATTGAAGGAAAAAACAAAATTTCGTCTCTTTTCCTCAGAAGCCTTAGAAAGAAGGCTATTAAAATTTGGACTTGTAAATGATTGGGAGATTCCTGATATTAATGCACCTGAATACAAAAGGAATACATTGCTTGTAATTATGTAGATCAGAATAAAAATAATGCTGAAAAAGTTTCCAATAAACAGCATTTTCCTTGATCCTATTCTTGAGGATATTATACCTATAGGAAGTGCCATAAACAGGTATGAAAATCCGGATACAGAAGAAAGTGCACCATAAAAAACAGTAGTATAACCTAAATTGAGTATGTAAAAAATGAATATAAAGCTAAAAATACCTCCTCCTATAGAGCTAAATACCTCCATAATAATTAGGTATTTTACAGTAGTACTAAAATTAGAATATTCGTATCGAAAACTTTTAATGATATCTAGAAAATTTTGCATTTTCAATGCTAAAATTGAAACAAGCTAAAAAATATTTCTTAAAATTAATTAGCATCTTTGTTATTACGAAATCGGTGATTTAATGAAAAATAAAATTGCTATGGATAAGCCAGTTGTGGAAATGGATGGAGATGAAATGACTAGAGTTCTATGGGCTATGGTAAAGGAGAAATTACTTTATCCTTACGTGGATTTAAAAACGGAATACTACGACCTACACGTTTTAAACAGGGATAAGACTAACGATCAAGTGACGTTCCAGTCAGCAGAAGCAGTGAAAAAATGGGGTGTTGGCGTAAAATGTGCTACAATAACTCCAAATGCAGAAAGGGTAAAAGAATTCAACCTGAAAAAAGAATGGCCAAGCCCAAATGGCACAATAAGGAAAATACTTGATGGTACAGTTTTTAGGGCTCCAATTACTGTAAAAAGTATTCAACCAGCGGTCAGATTCTGGAAAAGACCAATAGTTGTGGCAAGGCATGCTTTTGGAGATATTTACGATGGTGTTGGAGTGAGATTTGATGAGCCTGGAAACGCTGAGATCGTTTACAGATCAGAAAATGGCAAGGAAAAACGGGCCTTGTATCCTAAACTACCAGGACCAGGTGTTTTGCAAGGCGTTTATAATCTGGACAAATCCATTGAAGGGTTTGCAAGAGCTACGTTCAAATATGCAATAATGAATAAAATGGATCTCTGGTTCGCAACTAAAGATACAATTTCTAAAGTTTATGATGCAAGATTCAAAGAGATTTTCAACAGTATATTTGAAAAGGAATTCAAAGAGGAATTTAAAAAATTAAGCATAAATTACAATTACTATCTCATAGACGATGCTGTTGCAAGGGTAGTCAGATCAGAAGGCGGTTTCGTATGGGCATGCAAAAATTATGATGGGGATGTATTTTCAGATTTTGTTTCCACAGCATATGTAGGGACACTGGCGCTCATGACTTCTGAACTATTCTCGCCAGAAGGATACTATCTTTCTGAAGCAGCCCATGGAACAGTGCAGAGGCATTATTACAGATATCTAAAAGGTGAGAAAGTATCAACAAATCCAACTGCTCTGATATACGCTTGGACAAGAGGTCTAAAGAGAAGAGGAGAGCTGGATGGAAACAACAATCTGGTAAACTTTTCGCTGAAGCTCGAGGAAGCAGTAATCAAGACAATAGAAAATGACAGAATAATGACGCAAGATGTTGCTAATTTAGCAGAACCACCGATAAAAGCAGTCGTGACATCAGAAGAATTCATAGAGGCAATAAAGAAAAATCTTGAAAAATTATTAAAATATTAATTTTTTTATTTTTTATATTAAAACTCATACCTTAAAAATTTTAAAGATAATTCTTAACATAGATTGTTTCTATGATCACATTACAAAATCTTTATATAAATAACACGCTCTTCTGGACCTATGTCTGATGTTCTAGAAATTAAGGATCTGCATGCGCAAATTGAAGGAAAGGAAATTCTTAAGGGTATAAATTTACGTATAGAAAAAGGTGAACTTCATGCTCTTATGGGTCCTAATGGATCAGGAAAATCAACACTTGCACATATCATTATGGGCAATAAAAAATACAAAATAACAGGAGGATCAATTTTTTTCAACGGCCAAGATATTAAAAACCTTAGTACAAATGAAAGATCAAAATTAGGCTTGTTTTTGACATTTCAGAATCCGATAGAGCTTTCAGGTGTAAAGCTCTTCACCTTTCTGAGAACAGCTTATAATGTCCATTTCCCGAATGACAATAAGACATTCCAAGAATTCATAACTTTTGTTCAATCAAAAGCAAAGCTTTTGAATATGGATACTTCTCTCTTGAGCAGAAATGTTAATGAAGGTTTTTCTGGTGGTGAAAAAAAGAAATCAGAGATTCTTCAGATGGCTCTTTTAAAGCCAAAAATTGCAATAGTTGATGAAATAGATTCAGGACTGGATGTTGATGCACTAGAGGCTGTTTCAAAATCACTTAAGGAGACTATATACTCGGAAACTAAAATGGGTTCGTTGTTAATAACGCATTATATGAGAATATTGAAATATTTATCCCCTGACATGGTTCATGTTCTTATGGATGGGAAAATTGTGATGTCAGGTGATTATAGCCTGGCGTTAAAAATAGAAGAGAAGGGATACGAATGGATAAAAGAGATGAATTAAAAAATATTTTACCTGAAAATAATTATGACGGAAACTTTATCACAAAGGCAAGGTATCCCCATATATTTGAAGAAGGTCTTGACAAAAGCGTTGTTGAAGAAATTTCGGAGATTAAAAAAGAACCGGACTGGATGAAAAGACTCAGATTAAAGGCTTTGGAAATTTTTAATTCGAAACCTGTTCCAAAATGGGGGGCTCCATTGGATATAGATTTCAATAAAATAAGATACTATGTTCTTCCAGATGAAGTAAAGGCTAGAAAATGGGAAGATCTGCCGGCAGATATAAGGGAAACGTATGAAAAATTGGGTCTCCCAGAAATGGAAAAGAAATACCTGAGCGGCTCTGTAGCAGTAATGGATTCCGAAGGTGTATATGCAAATCTGAAAAAACAGTTTGAAGAAAAAGGGGTAATATATCTGGATACAGATTCTGCTCTCCAGAAATATCCTGACATTTTCAAAGAATATTTTATGAACATCGTGCCTGTTGGGGATAATAAATTTTCTGCTCTTAATGGAGCAGTTTGGAGTGGTGGTTCGTTCATATATGTGCCTGAAAATGTTCATGTAGATCTTCCATTGATGACGTATTTTAGAATCAACGTCCAGGCAGAAGGACAATTTGAGCATACAATAATAATTGCTGAGAAAAATTCTTCTGTAAGTTATATTGAAGGCTGCACAGCCCCAATTTATAACGCTAATTCCCTTCACAGTGCAGTTGTTGAGGTTTATGTTAAAGAAAACGCAAAGGTGAGATTTACTACAGTTCAAAATTGGAGTCACGATATATACAATTTAAATACTGAAAGAGCGAGGGTTGAAAGAAATGGCAAAATGGAGTGGGTAGGCGGTTCATTAGGATCAAAAGTAACCATGCTATATCCATCTTCATATCTTGTTGGGGAAGGAGCTTCTGCATCACATCTAAGTATAGCTCTTGCATCAGGAAATACATGGAAAGATAATGGTGCAAAAGTTTTACATCTTGCACCTAATACGTCTTCAAAAATCATATCAAAAAGCATTAGCATGAACGGTGGTGTTTCCGTTTACCGCGGTCTTGTAAGAATACCAAAAGGTGCAGTTAACTCTAAATCTCATGTTCAATGCGATGCTCTTATTCTTGATGAAAATTCTAAGAATTATACTTATCCACATAATGAGGTATATGAGGAGACATCAAATCTTACACATGAAGCATCAGCGGGAAAAATAGGTGAGGAACAGCTCTTCTATATAATGAGCAGAGGTCTTTCTGAGGAAGAAGCTAGATCAATGATAGTTTTAGGCTTTCTTGACAATGTGCTAAAAGAAATACCGCTCGAATTTTCCCTCGAACTTAATAGGTTGATAAAACTTCAACTTGAAAGGTATGGTGGTACGGGATGACCATTGAAGATAAGATTCTTAAATTCTCCAAATCGAGAAATGAGCCGGAATGGCTTACGAACCTTAGAATTCAGAATTACAGAAGATATTTTGATATAAAGAAAAATTCTATTTCTGACTCCCCTTTAGAAAAAAGGTATACAACATTTGACATAGAGGAATTTTTGGACAACATTCCTGAAGAACCTGCAGGTGGTAAATTCTATGAAGATAATGGATATTTCATCGTAGATTTTACAAAAAAGGAAAAACTAGACATAAAATCTGAATCTTTAATGATTACGAGGCTAATGGAAATAAAGGAAGCTTTAATGGAATATCCTGATATAATAAAAAATTCAATGGAAAATGCAAGGGATGAATGGACAGCGCTAACTAATGCACTATGGGATACAGGAATATTTGTAAACGTCCCGGATGATAGGAGATGTGAAAGATTGATGAAGTTCAAAACAATATTTCCCGAAGGTGTAATGGTGAAGAAAGATCTTTTCAACATAGGCAGAAATTCATATCTGCAATTTGTAGAATACTCAAATTCACCTGAGAGATTCACAGGCATTGAAGAAACAACGATAAATGTAGGCTCATATTCACAGCTTAAGCACCTAACCATGATTGATGGCGGACAGTCAAAAATGGTATCAATAAAAAATTCTCATTTAATGGCCAATGCAAATGATGAATGGTACTATGCATTAAAAAATATAAACAAGCACATCATGGTTACAAATGCGGAATTAAGAGGTGATTATTCTAACACGGATTACAAGGGAGCAATTCTTGCTAATGGAAACGAACATTATGATGTAAATTCAAACATTATTCATGAAGGACACCATTCAAATAGCAACACAAATGTAAGGGCTACGCTTGAAGGAAATTCTGTAAGCGTAATGCGTGGATCTATTAAAGTTTCAAATAAAGCAAACGAATCAAATGCATATTTCTCAGGAAATGCGCTCTTGCTTAGTCAAAATGCAAGATGCAATGCACTGCCTTTTCTTGAGATAGAGGGGGATAGAGCGCAGGCAAAGCATTCAGCATCAATAACAAATGTAGATTATGATCAACTTTTTTATATGCAGAGCAGGGGTCTGGATGAGAAAAAGGCAGAAAATCTGCTTGTAGAGGGATTTCTAGATCCTGTTGTTAGGCAGATAGTTATATATGAAGGTAAAAGATATCTGATATACAATGATTGATGTTAAAAAAATTAAAATGGACTTTCCAATTTTTGAAAGGACATTCAATGGAAAAAAAATGGTTTATCTTGACAGCACAGCAACTTCCCAAAAACCTATCCAAGTAATAGAAGCAATTTCTGAGTATTATAAAAAATATAATGCGAATGTTCACAGAGGAATTTATGGTCTCAGTGAAGAGGCAACAGACATTTACGAATCATCAAGAAAAAATATTTCCTCATTCATTCATGCAAAAAATCCAGAAAGTATTGTATTTGTAAGAAACACAACCGAAGCTCTGAATTTATTGTCTTATTCCCTGGGTAGAACGTTAAAAAAAGGTGATGAAATCATAACAACAGTAATGGAACATCATTCAAACATAGTTCCATGGCAATTTCTTCAGGAAAAGGGTATAAAATTAAAGTATCTAGATATTAATAATAATGGACTCCTTAAAATGGAAGATTTGAATAATTTGATTACAAAAAATACTAGAATCATTACTTTAACGCAGGTATCCAATGTATTAGGCACGATCAATGATGTAAAGGAAATAGGCCGGATTGCACACGAGCATGATACATATTTTATAGTTGACGGTGCCCAATCTGTACCCCATATGCCTGTGGACGTGGAACAATTGGACTGTGACTTTCTTGCATTTTCAGGTCATAAAATGCTCGGGCCTATGGGAATAGGCGTTCTTTATGGAAAATTGGAATTACTCAATGAAATGGATCCTTTCATGGGTGGTGGTGAGATGATCAACGAAGTTCATATTACAGGATCCACGTGGGCCGATGTACCTTTAAAATTTGAAGCTGGGACGCCAAATGTTGAAGGAGCAATGGGATTAAGTGCAGCCGTGGATTATCTTAGAAACTTAGGAATGGAAGAAGTCCGCAACCATGAGAAAGAGATGGTAAAATATACATTATCAGAACTTGAAAAATTTGAAGACGTTATATTTTATGGCCCAAAAGATCCTGAAAGAAGATGTGGAGTTGTTTCTTTTAATTTTAAGAATGTAAAAAATGTTCAGATGGCAAAGGCACTCATGGAGGAGGGAATAATGATCCATCCCCATGATGTAGCATCCATACTTGATATAGATGCAGTTATGGTTAGGTCAGGGCACCACTGTGCTCAACCCCTTATGGATAGACTTGGTGTTCCCGCAACATCAAGGGCAAGTTTCTATATCTATAATGACATTGAAGACGTTGATAAATTCATTGATGCATTGAAAAAGGTGAAAAAGGTGTTAAAATTATGAGCTATGATATATATATGGAATTCATCCTGGAAAATTACAAAAACCCTAAAAATTACGGGAAAATGGAGAACCCTACCACGAGCAGCAGCGGATCTAATCCCCTATGCGGTGACGAAATTGAAATTTATATAAAAGTAGAAAACAATAAGCTAAACAATATAAAATTTACAGGAAAAGGATGTGCAATTAGTCAAGCTTCTGCATCAATACTTACAGAAATGGTAAAGAACAAGGATGTGAATTTTGTAAAAAATTTAAGGGAAAAGGATCTGCTAGATGCTCTAGGAATTGAACTTTCACCAGCTAGAATGAAATGTGCATTGCTTAGTTACAATACTCTTAAAAAAGCAATTTCAAAATTATAATTCAATAGAGAATTTTTCATTTTTAAAAATTTTCATGGGCCTGATATACGGATTTTTAACAATCTCTTCAGGTTTGGATTTGAAAATAATCAGGTTTTTTTCAGGGGGCAGAAATTTATACATGGAATTTGTTGATGCCTTAATTATATCGATAGCATCAACGTCAAAGATCAAGGAAGCTACAAGCATCTCTATTCTGATTGAAGGTACAGATATCATTGCATTATCTGTACCAAGAGCTAAATTGACACCATTTTCAATGAATCTTTTCATATTCATTTTAATATTGAAAAATAGACCAGATCTAGGGCAAATTACAACTGGTATGTCCTTTTCCTTTACCTTTTTAATATCATCAATCGTAGCCTTATGCATGTGTACAAGAAAATCTGGTCTTAGGTCAAGAATCTTATTTATGTCTTCCCTCTTCCTTTCACTCGCGTGTATGGCAAAAATTTTTTTCTTTTCTTTTACTATTTTTGAGATTTCTTTAATGAAACTATAATCATAATCAGATATTGAACTCAGACCTATTCCATGTGAATTGTTTAACAATGCTTCGATTTCATCATAATCCAGAACATTTTTCTTTGGTCTTGATAATATTATGGGATAAACATTTCTAAATTCTACAGATTTTATCAATTTAAGACCGTTTAGACCTCCCTCCCTGAAATCAAAAAATGACCTTATATTCTCTTTTTCCATAATACTGGCATATTTTTTCATGCCGTTGATGATTGTATAACTATCCGATTTTTCCAGCATTTTTTGTTTGTATCCTCCTGGACCAACTAATTCTTTTACTCCAAGTTTTGGAACATAGTTGATAAAAGCATCTCCCATATGTGTATGAGCGTTTACAAATCCTGATACAACAACATATTCTGGCTTTTTATCTGTGTCTTCAAACAGAATCTTGTTATTTTCAAAAGTGACTGATTTAATGAAATATCTGTTTTTAATAAATACATGGGCAATGATACTTTTCATTTCTTTGGCCTCAGAAGCTCAAAACCTTCCTCTGTTATTCTGAAACTCTTTTCCTCAGGATCAAAGCGCGTACCCCTTGCCTTTAATATTTGCAATGACCTTGAATCTGAGTTTCTCTTTATTGTCCTGGAAAGATATATTATAGCGCCTGCCAATACCATTTCTGGTCTAATCTTCAAAATGTTACCATCATCTGCAAAAACGGCTGTTGCACCCTTCTCTATAAAAAATCTTAAAAATTTGGCCATTACAGGATTTCTTCTTTCTTCTTCCACTCCAAATCTTTTGAGTGTTGTGAAAGAATCTATTACCACTCTATCATATTTTTTTTCTTTGAACTCAAGTTCAAGTTTTAGCTGTATACTTTCGAATGTCAATTCTCCTTTTTCAACATTTTTGTTCATGTTTGATACCTCTCTGATTTCACCCTTGGCTGTCATGTCTCTTACGGGATAAACTGTAGAATACAAAGATGGCGTTGGAACTGCATCCATTACCGAAAGTGAAAGAAAATTCCAGCCAAATGATTCAGTAATCGGGTTTAATATAGAATAAGGGGGTCTGTCAGTTGCAATATACAAACACTTTTCACCCTGTCTAAGCCCTTCATAAAGAAATCTGAGGGATAGAAGTGTCTTCCCAGTCCCGGAATCTCCGGCAATGAAATATACTTTGTTGCTTGGTAAACCACCGTCAAACATTTCATCAATCCAGGAGATACCAAACTTCAGCCTGTTCATGTTCATTCCACCATAAATCCTGATTTTGTAAGTAACAATGAATGAAATGTTTTTTTCAGAATATAAGAACTTTTCACTATCTCTAAAGTGAAGTCATTTCCCTCGCGCTCAATCTTTAAGATGGTATCCATCATTCTCATCAGAAAATTTAGATCATCAAAATCCTCTGCGATGATCAAAACTGTGGATTCTTCAAGTATCCTTAAAAAATCTACAAAAGCAATTGATGCTTCTTCAGGTTCAACTCCTAAAGTATAAAATAATTTCAGGGATGTTAATGAATCAAGCACTATTCTTTTAAAATTTCTCCTTGAAAGAATGTTTTTTAATGTGGATCTTAAATTAAAAACGTCTATTTCCTTTATCTGATATTTCATAGAAACGTCCTTCATTTTCAGGACTTCTGTTATTTGTGTGACTTCTCTGTATGGTGCAATTTCTCTTTTCTTTGATGTTGGAACTGCATCTATTACGTTTACCACGTCCAAGTTCCAATCCATATCTTCGAAATCTTTTTTTACCTCGAAAGCTGCTTGATCAAGAGAAATATATAACGTTTCTTCATTGTAATTTCCACCGTTTATCAAAAATTGAAGACCAATTATAGTTTTTCCAGATCCAGGAGGCCCATAAAGAAGATTAACCGTTCCTTCTCTTAAACCAGGAAAATAGTTATCTAGGTTTTTTATACCAAGATTCAAAGACATCAAAAAATTTAATACAATCGTGGGTTAAATAATTTTCTTAATCTATAAGCTTTTATTTAAAGAAATTAATAAATTATTCGTTAACGTGACTTTACATGTATTATAGAATTAATTGGCGAGAAACCCTTATATTTTCAGGTTTTTCTTGCAATTCGTAGCGAGATACCTATATCATTTTTTCAAGATCTAGAATTTCTACTATTTTTCTTGAAATTGGATCCTTTGAGTCTATTTTCCTTTTTATCACATTCCCTGAAATGATGTATATTGCCCTTATATTTGAAAGATATTCAGGCACATTTACTAGCGAGATTCCTTCTATTTCTTTTAATTTGTTGTATAATAACGCCAGGAAAAGATATGCCAGCAATGAGAAGAACATGTGCACCCTTATCTTCTCTGGCGTAAAATGTGTAGATGGCAGTCAAGAATTCCCCAAAATCGGCAATTGAAAATTCCCCACAT
>JBMFSK010000016.1:0-19526 GCA_049967595.1 Thermoplasmata archaeon | reverse complement strand
GTTTTTATATAGTAATGTTTAAGGAGATGGCAGAATGAATGAGATAATTGATGCATTTTTCAAACAAAAAAGTATAGTGGGGCATCACATCGCAAGTTATAATGCCTTCATACCGACCATTGATAATCCTAACAGTATTTTACAGCAGATTATAGATTCAACAAGGGTTACAGAAGAAGATGAACCAGGTGAGTTAACACTTGATAAATCGAAAACAGGCGGAAAGTTAATAAAAATTAGATATGGAAGAAAAAAGGAAAATGGGGAGATGGGACCACCTACTGTTTATATTTCCGTTGCAAGAGGTAGGGGTGGAAGTGACGCTAACAAGATAAATACGCCTATGGAAGCGAGGTTGAAAGATTTCACATATTCTGCGGAACTTGGCCTTAGATTTACAGTAATTGAATGTGATGAAAATGGAGAAAGATGCCAGGAAAGTGAGCCAGAGGAAGTTAAAATTGGGGAGATACCCATAATGGTAAAAAGCAAGATATGTGTTCTGCATCCTGATAATATAGATCAGTACATCAACGAAAACTTGAGTAAGAATCTTAGGATTCCAGGAAAAAATGATGACTATGAAGAAAAACTCCGTTTCCTTGGCGAGGATCCAAAGGATCCTGGTGGTTATTTTATCATTTCAGGGACAGAAAGGGTTTTAATTACTCTTGAAGATCTTTCTCCAAATAGAATTCTAGTTGAATATGAAGAAAAATACGATACAAAGGTAGAAACAGCAAAGGTATTTTCAGAGAGAGAGGGATACAGGGCACTTACTACAGTGGAGAAGAAAGTAGATGGAATGCTCGTTGTATCGATACCCGTTATAAATGGTTCTATTTCATTGGCAGTTTTGCTGAAAGCCCTTGGTCTGGAAAAAGATGAAGACATTTATAAATTGATAGTGAACGATAGAAGAATGGAGCCTATTGTATTGGCAAATATAGAGGATTGTGAGAAAGAGAATAATTATAATGAAGAAGGGATTAAAACAAAGGATGACGCAATAGAATATCTTGAAAAAAGGTTCGCAGCAGGTCAGGCAAAAGAATATAGGGAAAGGAGAATATCACAAATTTTGGACAAAAATCTTTTGCCGCATCTCGGAAACAAACCCGAGGACAGGATGAAAAAGGCTCTTTACCTAACAAGAATGGCAAAGGCAGTTTTAGAGCTGCATTTTGATCTCAGGAAAGAGGATGATAAGGATCATCTGGCAAACAAAAGGATGAAACTTTCAGGTGATCTTTTAGAGGAATTATTCAGGCAATCTTTCGAGGCACTATTAAAGGATCTTAAATATCACTTAGAAAGGACATACAATAGGAAGAAAGGTATAAAATTGAAAGCTGCAGTAAGACAGGACGTTTTGACTCAGAAGATCCTTCATGCCATGTCAACCGGTAACTGGGTAGGAGGAAGAACAGGAGTATCACAGCTTCTTGACAGGACCTCACACATGAGCATGCTAAGTCACCTAAGGAGGATATCATCGCCATTGACAAGATCTCAGCCTCACTTTGAAGCAAGAGATCTTCATCCAACACAGTGGGGTAGAATGTGCCCGAATGAAACACCCGAGGGCCAAAACTGCGGTCTAGTAAAAAATGCAGCTTTAATTATCGATGTATCCGAGGATGCGCCCACAGAAGAGGTTATGAAGGATCTTATAAGGTTCAATGTAAAGCATTACGATTTTGATCCTGGAAACATGAGCAGGGTATACCTTAATGGTGATCTTGTTGGTTTCCACCCAAAAGGTCTTGAGCTGACCAGGATCATAAGAGAAAAGAGAAGAAAGGGAGAGATAAACCCCAATGTTAATATAAGGTATGATGAAACCACAAATGAAGTTATAATCAACTCAGATAGGGGAAGATTGAGAAGGCCATTGCTTGTTGTTGAAAAAGGCAACATAAAATATACGAATAAGTACAGGGAAAGTGTACTCAACGGTACAATGAACGTAGATAGCCTTTTATCCTCAGGTGTGATAGAATGGCTTGATGCGGACGAAGAGGAAAATGCATACATTGCTGTTTACGCCTATGAAGTTCCTGAGAGATGCCCAGTGTGTAATTCTATACTTGGAAGGAACGATGTTATATGGACTAGTTTGGAGAAGAGCGATCAAAATGTTGAATTGAAATGCAAGTACTGCAAAAATACTTTCACTGTTCAAAAGCTTCTTAACAATGAATTTACACATCTTGAGATTGATCCCAGTGTGATCCTTGGTCCAATATCAGGGTCTATACCTTTCCCGGATCATAACTCATCAAGCAGAATTACTATGGGATCAGCGATGATGAAACAATCTTTAGGTCTTCCCAACTCAAATTATAGAAGGAGACCTGACACAAGACAACATCTTTTACATTATCCGCAGGTTCCCATAGTGAAGACAAGAAGCATTGATTTTGCAGGATACAATGTCAGGCCTGCAGGCCAAAATATGGTTGTTGCAATACTTTCATATCAAGGTTATAATATTGAGGATGCACTTGTTATGAACAAAGCATCCATAGAAAGGGGTCTTGGTAGATCCACTTTCTTCAGAACATATCAAACTGAGGAAAGAAGATACCCCGGTGGTGAGGAGGATAAGATTGAAATACCCACCCCAGATGTAAGGGGCGCAAGAAGTGAAGAATCTTACAAATATTTAGAGGATGATGGGCTCATTCCACCTGAAACCTATGTAAAGGGCGGGGATGTACTGGTGGGTAAGACTTCTCCCCCTAGATTCCTTGAAGAGCAGCCAGGCCTTCTGGGGCCTCAAAAAAGAAGGGAATCAAGTATAAGTATGAGACCTGAAGAAACGGGCATTGTTGATAGTGTAATGCTTTCCACATCAGAAAACAACAACAGGCTCGTGAAAATAAAGGTAAGGGATCAACGCATCCCCGAGCTAGGAGATAAATTTGCATCCAGGCATGGACAGAAGGGTGTTCTTGGGGCAATTGTTCCACAGGAGGATATGCCATTTACTGAAGAAGGTGTTATCCCAGATCTCGTTATAAATCCTCATGCAATACCATCAAGGCTTACCATAGGTCATCTTCTTGAAATGATAGGCGGAAAGGTAGGTTCTCTGGAGGGCAGGTTTGTAGATGCAACTGTTTTCTCAGGAGAGCCTGAGCAAATGTTAAGGGAATCTCTTGAAAAGCATGGATTCAAATATAATGGTAGAGAAACCATGTACGATGGTATTACAGGCAAAAAGTTCCAGGCAGATATATTCATAGGTGTAATTTATTATCAGAAACTTCACCATATGGTAGGAGGTAAATTCCATGCAAGATCAAGAGGTCCAGTGCAGATACTGACAAGACAGCCTACTGAAGGAAGATCAAGGCTCGGAGGTCTTAGGTTTGGAGAAATGGAAAGAGATACCTTGATCGGTCACGGAGCGGCACTCGTTATAAAAGACAGGCTTCTTGATCAATCGGATGGCACAGTTCTTTATGTATGCGGTAATCCGGAATGCGGTCATGTTGCCATATATGATTGGAAAAAGGGTACTTACAGATGCCCTGTTTGTGGAAATACTACAAACATTTACCCTATAGAAACTAGTTATGCATTTAAGCTCATGAGGGATGAGCTGATCAGTCTTGGTGTAATAATGAGAATTCAACTGGGTGATTTGAAATGATCGGTCCAGAAGTTCAAAAAAGGATTAATTCATTAAGATTTGCACTTCTTTCTCCGGATGAGATTAGAAAGATGAGTGCTGTGAAAGTTACCACAGCTGATACATATGACGAAGATGGTTTTCCTCTTGATAGGGGATTGATGGATTTGCACATGGGTGTCATTGAGCCCGGATTAAGATGCAAAACTTGTAATGGTAAAGTTGATGAATGCCCGGGACACTTCGGTCACATTGAACTGGCAATGCCAGTAATACATGTTGGCTTTGTGAAAGAAATAAAGGATATTTTAGAGGCTACATGCAACAGTTGTGGAAGAATAAAACTAAAAGATGAGGAATTAGAAATATACAGGCCTATACTTGAAAAAAGCGTTATGAACGGAGAAGAAACGCTTGAGGCTCTTTCTACTTCAAAGAAGATCATAGACGAGGCGGTTCAGAGGACTGTCTGCCCCCACTGCGGCGCAGAGCAGTATAAAATAACTTTGGATAAACCGACCACATTCAGGGAAAACGGGAGAAAGCTATCACCTAAGGAAATCAGAGAAAGGTTTGAAAGAATACCTGATAAGGATCTTATCTTTCTAGGTTTGAATCCATTAGCTTCTAGGCCTGAATGGATGATTCTGACTGTTCTACCTGTTCCACCTGTTAATGTCAGGCCAACAATCACTTTAGAAACTGGGGAGAGAAGTGAGGATGACTTAACGCACAAGCTTGTTGATATAATAAGGATAAACCAGAGGTTGAGGGATAGCAAGGACAGTGGTGCTCCTCAATTAATAATAGAAGATCTTTGGGAACTACTTCAATACCATGTTACAACATATTTCGATAACCAGACTTCAGGTCTGCCACCGGCAAGGCATAGGTCTGGTAGACCATTAAAAACAATAGTTCAGAGATTGAAAGGAAAGGAGGGAAGGTTCAGATCAAACTTATCAGGCAAAAGAGTTAACTTTTCCGCAAGGACTGTAATATCACCTGAGCCTTTCCTGTCAATAAACGAGGTGGGCATTCCAGAGGAAGCTGCAAGAGAGTTGACAGTTCCAATTCCTGTAACCCCCTTTAACATAGAGAAGCTAAGGGAAATAGTAAGACGTGGCCCTAACCCTAAAGGAGGTAAGTACCTACCAGGCGCCAATTATGTAATAAAGCAAACTGAAAAAGGTCTTAGACAAAGGATAATGATCATGGATAAAAATGCAGAGGATGTGGCAAACAAGCTCGAAGTTGGATGGATTGTAGAAAGACAGATGATGGATGGCGATATTGTACTTTTCAACAGGCAACCTAGCCTTCACAGGATGTCTATGATGGCACATCGCATAAGGGTAATGAAAAACAGGACTTTCAGATTCAATCTTGCAGTATGCCCGCCTTATAATGCTGACTTTGATGGTGATGAAATGAATCTGCATGTGCTTCAGAGCGAAGAAGCTAAGGCCGAGGCAAGGATACTAATGGCTGTACAGGAACACATAAGGTCTCCAAGGTTCGGAGGTCCAATAATAGGTGGTGTTCATGACCATATTACGGGTCTCTTTATGCTTACTTATAAGAACCCTCTCTTCACAAAAGAACAGGCACTTCATATTCTTTCATACGTTAATTATGATTCGCTGCCAAAGCCAGTGAATGTTGATAGTAAGGAATATTACAGAGGAAAGGATCTTTTCAGTTTGATTCTTCCGAAAGATTTAAACATGGAATACAAATCAAAAATATGTGACGGTACTGGTTGCAAGGAATGTGTATTTGATAAATGCCCTTACGATGCATATGTTGTAATAAAAGATGGACAGTTACTTGCGGGAACAATTGATGAAAAATCCATAGGCGCATTTAAAGGTGTACTTCTGGACAGAATATCCAGAGATTACGACCCTTCAACTGCAGCAAAGTTCATAGACAATTTTACTAGGTTGAGTGTTGGTGTAATTTCAAATATTGGATTTACTACAGGTATAGATGATACAGATATACCTGAGGAAACAAGGATACAGGTGGATGATATTCTAAATGATGCAATAGAGAGCACAAAAACTTACATCGAGGCGTATCAGAAGGGCATTCTCCAGTCATCCCCAGGCAAATCTCCAGAGGAAACACTTGAGGATAACATAATGAGAGTTTTATCTGAAGCTCAGAAGAAGGCCGGGGAAATAGCTAGCAAACATCTTGGGATGGAAAATCCATCAGTTATTATGGCCAGATCCGGTGCAAGAGCATCCATGCTTAACTTATCCCAAGTGGCTGCAAACATAGGGCAGCAGGCTGTCAGGGGCAGAAGGATTAATAGAGGTTACATAGGAAGAACTCTCCCTCACTTCAAAAAGGGTGAGCTCGGCGCTTACGCTCATGGCTATGTCAGAAGTTCTTATAAAACAGGTCTTACACCCCTTGAATATTTCTTCCATGCAATGGGTGGAAGGGAAGGTCTTGTGGATACTGCTGTAAGGACTTCCAGAAGCGGTTACATGCAGAGAAGATTGATAAATGCTTTGGAGGATCTGAAAGTCACTGAAAATGATGGTCTTGTAGTTGACACAACTGACAACATAATTCAGATTGCTTATGGTGAAGATCTCATAGACCCAACAAGATCAAAGCAGGGAAAGGCTATAGATTACGATTCTGTATTTTCCAAGGCACTGGGCGAAAAATATTTTCTCAGAACCAGGGGTGGTAAATAATGCTGACCATAGTCTGGAAAGAAAATGATAAAAAGTGGAAACAGGTAATTGAAGAATTGCCCGTTACCTATGGGGTGGATTTTCAGATACCAGAAGAAATCAAACCTCCATTCAAGGCATATGTCACACTTGACGGTTCAAATATTGAATACGCTGTTTATGTTAAGAACATACTTCCAAAAACAGAAAAGCCAAAGTTCTCAAGAAATACAAAAGGAATACAGCACGTACTTTTAATTGAAAAAATTGAAGAAGTTAAATTGAATGTAAACGAAATAGAACCTGTTGGTAAAAAGCCAGGAACTAAGGTTC
The DNA here is from genome assembly GCA_049967595.1 of Thermoplasmata archaeon. GTDB lineage: Archaea > Thermoplasmatota > Thermoplasmata > Thermoplasmatales > ARK-15 > ARK-15. Next base: position 12,857 of record JBMFSK010000016.1, on the reverse strand, counting down.
AGAAAATATTGCTAATCAATATTGAGGAAGAGTCACCAAAAATACCAATGAAATTTAGGGAATTTGATGAATTTGAAAATTATATATTGGATATTCTTAATAAAAAGAATGAAAATTTACCTGAATCTGTAATTCAGGAACTTGCATCTAGGTCAAAAAAATTAAAATTGAACAAGGATGAAATGGAAAAAGTGGTCGAATTTGCTATTGAGGATTATAAAAAATCATCTGTGGATCCTCATGAAGCTGTAGGTATCGTGGCTGCACAGTCCATAGGGGAGCCAGGTACTCAGTTGACACTGAGGACATTCCACTATGCTGGTGTAGCTGAAGTAAATATAACAAAGGGATTACCCAGGCTTATTGAAATCGTTGATGCAAGGACCAAGCCGAGCACACCTACAATGCAAATATTTCTTGAAGATGATATAAAAAAGGATCAGGAAAAAGTGGAAATACTTGCAAAGAAGCTGGAAAGCACAAAAGTTATAGATATTGCGGATGTGGAGATTAATGTTTCAGAAATGACAGTTACGATAGTGATGGACAAGGAAAAGATGGCTAAAAGAAGAATTACCAAAAACCAGATTCTTGAAGCATTAAAGAAGATGAAGCATCAAGGCACTACTCTCACTGAAGAGGGGGATAGCATAATTATTACTCTTGAGGATCCATCATATAAGAAGCTTTATATTATTTCGGAAGAGATAAAAAATTTACTTGTTTCAGGGATAAAAGGCATAGAGAGAGCTATTGTTAAATACGAAGAAAGCTATGGTGAATACAGGATTTATACGCAAGGCTCTAATCTGAAATCAGTTCTTGAGCTTGAGGGAGTGGATCACAGGAAAACAAATACAAATGATATAATTGAGATTTATGATGTTCTGGGTGTGGAGGCTGCAAGGAACGCAATAATAGATGAGAGCATTAAGACACTTGAAGAGCAGGGCCTCAGCGTCGACATAAGGCACTTGATGCTTGTTGCTGACATGATGACGTTTGAGGGCAACGTCGAGGCAATAGGCAGGCATGGCATAGCAGGTAAGAAGTCCAGTGTTCTTGCCAGGGCCGCCTTCGAGATAACATCCAAGCATCTGCTTCAAGCCGGTCTAATGGGTGAAAGCGATGAGTTAAGAGGTGTTGCGGAAAACATAATAGTTGGTCAGCCCATTACACTCGGTACAGGCGCGGTCAATCTCATATACAAATATCCAGAGAAAAAGAGGTGATTAGATTGGATATAGTAAAGGAACTAAAAAAAGTTATAGAAACTGGAAAGGTTTACTACGGTGTTGATCAGGCCAGAAAGGCGCTGAGGAAGAATGAGGCAAAGATTTTCATAGTTGCTAAGAACTGCCCGGACGAGATTTTCAGGGGCCAGAAAATAGAAAATGTGAAAATCATACCTTTTCAAGGAAATTCAAACGAACTGGGGTCTATATGCGGCAAACTATTTGATATCTCAATAGTGACAGTTGTTGATCCTGGAGAATCAGCTTTTCAAAAAGAACAGTGAACATTTATGGGAACAATAAAAATAGATGAAAACATGCTCAGGTACATATCTACATTCTATCAGGTGACAGGTGTGGATGTGATGGATATAGCCGAAGATGAGGAAAACATATTTTTCATAATATATCCGGGGTCTTTGAGAAAGGCTATTGTAAACAATGGTGAAAACATTAAAAAACTGAAGGAGAAGCTCGGTAAGAGCATCATACTTGTTGAATACAATGATGATCCGCAGAGGTTTATTTACAACCTTTTTTACAGGTTCAGTGTTAAAGAAGTGAATATAGAGAAGATGGACGACGAAATGAAGGTTTCTGTGAAGGTGGATCCAGGGCAGAAAGCCAGGGCTATAGGAAAAAACGGACGGAATCTGAGGCTTACAAAAGACATACTTTCAAGGCATTTTAAAGTATCAAGCCTTCTCATCAAATAATTTTTTTTGTATTTTCAAGGCATCCCTTATTATCAAGCCATGATCGAATGCCAGAGAAGGAAGTTTTTTTACGTCAAAAAATTTTGCATCAGTAGCATCATCACCCGGTCTAAGTGAGCCTTCTGTTTTTTTAATTAGATATGCTATAGATATAGTATGTCCCCTTGGATCCCGATCTGGCATTGAGTAAACGCCGATTATTGAGCTAATTTCTATCCTTATGGACAATTCTTCATTCATTTCTCTTAAAAGAGCATCTTCTACAATTTCACCATATTCTACGAAACCTCCCGGCAGGGCATAATGATCTTTGAATGGATCTCTCCCCCTTTTAATCAGAAGAACTTTGTTTTCATCAATAAGAACACCATCAACAGCAATAGACGGAATTTTAAATGGTCTTTTAATGTAATAAGAAAAAACATCGTTGTATCTTTCATAAGTTTCAAGCAATTCCTTACCATAATCTGTTAATTTTGTTTCACCCCTAGGTTTTCCTCCCCTTTTTGTTTCAATAATCTTTTTTCCAATGCGTTCCTCAACATCCCTAATCTTGCCCCAGCCATTCCTGTAAGACATATCAAGATCTCTAACTGCCTTTGAAAGATTCCTGTGTATGGAAATGTTCTTTAACAAGAGATAGAGGCCTTCGCCCATTATATAATTACCTTTTTCATCTTCAAACCATAGCCGATATTTAGGTATCATTGTAAATGCATGGGGCTTCGTGTTAAAAAAAGTTTTGAAAATAAAGATAAAAATATTAAACATGCTCTTAATCTAGTTGTGAAATGCCTACCATAGAAGAACAGATAAAAGAAATAGAGGAAGAGATACGTAAAACTCAGTATAACAAAGCTACAGAACACCACATAGGCCGGTTAAAAGCAAAGCTTGCAAAGATGAAAGAATTGAAAGAAACAGCAAGGAAATCTGGTGGTTCTTTACCGGGTGTTAAAAAGACAGGAAATGCAATGGTATCACTAGTTGGATTCCCTAGCGTTGGAAAAAGTACGCTTTTTAATGAGTTAACAAATGCAAACAGTGAGGTGGGCGAATACGATTTTACAACGATCAATGTAGTGCCTGGCATTCTCGAATATAAGGGGGCAAAGATACAGATTCTAGATCTTCCAGGCCTGATAGAAGGTGCAGCAAAAGGCCGTGGAAAAGGGAAAGAAGTTCTGAGCATAGTAAGAAATTCGGACCTGATAATGATTATTACAGATGTATCCAATCCGGATCCAGCTCCACTGGTTAGAATGCTTCATGAGGCTGGTGTAAGATTGAACAGGAGGAGACCAAGGCTGTTTCTTGTTAAAAAAGACCGTGGAGGTTTGAACATTCAGAAAACGGTTTTTATTGAAATCAACGATGACCTAATAGAATCTATACTAAGAGAATTTAGAATAGTGAATGCGGATCTTATCATAAGGGATAAAATTGATTTGGATGATCTTATAGATTTTCTTTCAGGCAACAAAGTATATATTCCAGGAATTTTTGTTCTCAATAAGATAGACGAGCAGAAAGATTTCACAAGAATAAATGAATTTAAATTGCTTGACGATAAGTACGGTTTTGTTACAGTTTCGGCAAAAGAAAAAATAAATATCCTGGAATTGAAAGAGAGCATCTATGATGCTCTTGATTTTATAACTATAAATCTGAAGCCTCCAGACAAGGAGCAAGAAACAATGGTAATCAAGAGATATTCTACAGTGGAAATGGTTTGCAGGGCAATACACAAAGACTTTGTTAAAAATTTCAAATATGCAATTGTTAACGGTCCAAGCGCGAAATATCCTAATCAGAGGGTAGGTCTAGATCACGTTCTAGAAGAAAACGATATGGTATCAATTTATATTAGAAAAATTTAATGAAGGATCTTAAATCCAGAAAAACCTTCGGGGGTTTCCCAATCAATTTTTACTTTTGTAACATTTGCCAGAGGATGCATTGTTCTGCAGATTTCAATCAATTCATCAATTTTAGTTTTTTCGCCTTCGAATACTGCTTCAACGTTCCCGTTCGATAGGTTTCTTACCCAGCCATTTATTCCAATCTTATCTGCTCTCTCTTTAACGAAAGCTCTGAAGTAAATACCCTGTACATGGCCCTCAAAGATCACATGCGCCCTTTCCATAACTTACGATATGCAAAAGGCAATAAAAATTTATAGATTATTTCTATTCACTTTTTATGGCAAAATATTTGGTTACCGGAGGAGCTGGATTTATTGGCTCTAATTTGGCTCATAAACTGATAGAATCAGGTCATGAGGTTACTGTTGTGGATAGTTTGCACACCGGATCGAAAAATTTGATTTCTGATATAAACGTTGAATTTTATCACTTGAGAGTTGATGAATATTTTCATGAGAGAAAATGGAAGGATTTCGATGGTATATTTCATCTTGGAAAGCCATCATCAACACCAATATACAAGGAGAACAGGGAAAAAATCAGCGAAAGTGTAAATGGTACAATTGCTGTTCTTGAAATGTCTAAAGAAATGGATGCGAAGCTTGTCACGGCCTCGTCAAGCTCTCTTTACAACGGTCTTGAGCCTCCTCACAATGAATCAATGATTATCAAACCTACAGATTTTTACACAGAGGCTAGACTTGTAGAGGAAAGGCTCGCTAAAGTTTATGAAGATTTCTATGGCATCAGATGGAATGCCATGAGGTTCTTTTCAGTGTACGGCCCGGGTGAACAATTCAAGAAAAATTTTGCAAATTTAATCTCGCAGTTTATATGGGCATTGAATAAAAACGAAAGACCTGTCATATACGGGGACGGAAACCAGAGAAGGGATTTTATCTATATTGATGATGTTGTAAACGCCCTTATGCTTGCGATGAAATCTAACCAAAACGGAATATTTAATGTCGGTACGGGAAAATCATATTCATTAAATGATGTAATATCTATTCTTAAAAATAAAACAGACAGGGATATCAAGCCAAAATATATAGATAATCCAGTTAAGAATTATGTTTCTATAACTCTAGCAGATACGAACAAATCAAAGAAATACTTAGGTTTCGAGGCAAAGGTAAGTATTGAAAAGGGTATTGAAAAGGCGATAAACTATTACAATACACTGAATATTTAAACTGGTAATGCATTCTGCATCCTATGGAAATAAAAACTGTATGCCCTTACTGCGGTGTGGGATGCAATTTAATAATTATATCCAATGGTGAGAAGATTTTAAATGTTATTCCATCGAAGAGGGGTGATATAAATTATGGAACGCTTTGCATAAAAGGCTGGAAAGGCTTGTATTATGCCCAGAATGAAAAAAGGTTGAAAAAGCCTTTGAAAAGGGTGAACGATAAGTTTGTCGAAATCTCCTGGGATGAAGCCATAGATATCGTAATAAAAAATTTAAAAGAGATTATGGACAAATACGGCCCTGATGCCCTTGCATTCCAGTCAAGCGCAAAATGCACAAATGAGGATAACTATTTGATGCAGAAACTTGCCAGGCAGGTTTTTCATACAAACAATATAGATCACTGCGCGAGGAGCTGCCATGCCAGTACGATAGAAGGCTTGATATCAACTTTTGGGAGCGGAGCAATGACAACGTCAATTAATGATATTGAGAATGCAGATCTGTATTTTGTTATAGGTTCCAACACTACCGAACAGCATCCTATCATAGGGGCAAGGATAATCAACAATGTCAGGTCAGGAAAGAAATTGATAATAGCTGATCCGAGGAAGATTCAGTTAACAAATCTTGCCGATATACATTTGAGGCATCTTCCGGGAACTGATCTTGCTCTTTTAAATTCAATGGCTTATGTGATCCTCGACAAAGGATTGTATGACAAAAAATTCATTGAAGAAAGAACCGAAGGCTTTGAAAAGTACAGAGAAGTTATGGAATTTTATGACCCGGACAGAGCATCAAGGATGACGGGAGTTGAGCCAGAGCTTATTGAAAAAGCTGCTGTTCTTTATGCATCATCAAAATCAATTATATTTTATGCAATGGGTATTACACAGCATATGCAGGGAACGGAAAATGTCCAGGCAATAGCAAACCTTGCTATGCTCACCGGTAATGTAGGCAGATCAGGAACGGGTGTTGCACCATTAAGAGGGCACAATAACGTTCAAGGATCCAGTGACATGGGTGCGCTTTGCGATTTTCTTCCAGGATATAGACGCGTCTATGATGATCAAGGAAGAGCAATATTCGAAAGTGCATGGAATTGTATGATCCCTAAGAAGCCAGGCGTTTCTCTCACTGAAATGTTTGAGTACGCTTACGATGGAAAAATTAAGGCCATGTACATAATGGGTGAAAATCCTGTTCTTTCTGAACCCGAAAGTGATAAAATTAGGAAAGCACTTTCAAAGCTTGATTTTTTAATCGTCCAGGACATATTTCTAACTGAAACTGCCGAGAATGCTGATATCATTCTTCCCGCATACAGTTTTGCTGAAAAATCTGGTACATTTACAAATACTGAAAGGAGGATCCAGCTAATCAAACCTTTTTTAAAACCACTAGGAGAGGCTAAAAATGATTGGGAAATATTTCAAATCATCGCAAAGAAAATGAACTATCAATGGAATTATAAGAACAGTGAGGATATAATGAGCGAAATATCCTCCCTCGTTTCTCAATATAAAGGCGTTAATTACAACTGTCTTGAAAATGGTGGAGTTCAATGGCCCGTGGTTAATTGCAAGGGAACTGAAATATTGCATAAAGAAAGATTTACAATAGGCAATGGCCGTTTCGAGCCGGCTTATTGGAAGAGGCCAAAGGAATTTTTTAACGATGAATATCCATTTATTCTGACCACAGGAAGGATTTATTATCAATTCCATACAGGTACGATGACAAGAAAGATGAACATCCTTGAGAGGGAGGCTCCAGAACCATATGTGGAAATTAACCCAGAAGATGCAAAGTCATTAAAGGTCAAAAGTAATGAAATTGTAAAATTAACATCCAGATATGGCTCACTTGAAGTAAGGGCAAGAATTACAGAAATGGTGCCAAAAGGAATCGTGTTCATGCCATTCCATTATTATGAGGCATCAGTGAACAAAATAACAAATGCTAACCTGGACCCTGTTGCAAAGATACCAGAATTAAAGATCACTGCCGTTAACATAAAGAGGTGTTCGCAATGATGTTCAAAATAAGTAAAGAGAAATTTCCAGATTATGTTGATTTTCTCATCAAAAATTATGAGGTCTGGGGGCCAAAAAAAATAGGTAATGAATATGTTTTTTCAGAATTGAACAGCGGGAAAGAATTCATTGATATAAGAACTCTTCTTGGCCCTAAGGATCTTATATATTCTCCATACGAAAAACTGTTTGAAAACAATTTCAAAGAAATCATTGTCCTAGGCATAAAGTCCTGTGATTTAAGGGCATACAAGATGCTTGACGATGTTTTAGGAATAGATTCAAATTATTCACAAAGGAGAAAAATGGTGCACATGTTCAATTTTGTCTGCACTGAACCTTGCAGGTACGGATTTTGCACTACCTTTTACGGACCAAGGCTTGAAGAGTTTGAAATGCAGTTCACAGACATTGGAGATCATTATCTTGTAGAAACAGGTGATACAAGATTCATAAATGACCTCTTCGTAAATGCAAACGAAAACGATCTCAAACTAGCGATAAAAAAATCAAATAATGTTTATGAAAAAATGCAAAAATTGAACACGGAAAAACTGAATGAAAAAATTAAATGGGATAACCCTCTCTGGAAGGAATTTTCACAGAGGTGTATTTCCTGCGGTGCCTGCAATTTTGCCTGCCCTACGTGCTTTTGCTTTGACGTTTATGATGAGAATGATAGGTACAGGGAATGGGATTCCTGCATTCTTGCGGGATTCACCAAGCTTGCTGGAAATGCAAATCCTAGACCTACACTAGATTTACGCTTAAGACAAAGATTCATGCACAAGCTCAAGTTTCATTACGAGAATTTTGATTATCATCTATGCACAGGATGCGGCAGGTGCATTGAAGTATGTCCAGTAAATATTGATATAAGGGAAGTAATTAGGAGCGTGAACCCATGAATCCAATGCTCCCTCTAAAGTCAAAAATCAAGGATATCTGGGATGAGACCGATGACATTAAGTCTTTTCTTATTGAAGATGTTATTCGGAAGAAGCCTATGCCTGGGCAATTCTATGAACTTTCAGTAAGCGGTATGGGTGAAATTCCAATATCGATCGCAAGCTGGGATGATGGTCTTCTTTTTAGCATAAAAAATGCAGGTAAAATCACAGAAAATATAAGCAAAATGAAAAAGGGTGATGAGATTGGCATCCGTGGGCCATACGGCAAAGGTTTCCCCATCACGGATAAGTTCAAGGTTCTCATTGCCGGTGGCATAGGTTTGCCACCTGCAAGGTCCATGATAGAACATTCTCTCTCAGTTAAAGATAATAATATCCAGCTCCTATACGGTGCAAGATCACCTAAGGATCTAGTTTATAAAAGCCTTCTTCATGAATGGGGGAAAAAATTTGATGTTGAAATTACCGTAGATATGGGTGATGAAAGCTGGACAGGAAATGTTGGTGTGGTCACAACAATATTTAATAAAATCAGGGATAACAAATCATTTTTCTACATTATCGGACCTACGATGATGATGAAGTTTGCAGTCCTTGAGTTAAAAAAGTTGAACGTACCTGACGCGAACATATTCCTTTCAATGGAAAGAAGAATGAAATGCGGTATAGGAATTTGTGGTCACTGTAACATTGGAAGATTTTACGTTTGCAGGGACGGGCCTGTGTTCAATTATTCATTAATAAAGGACATACCTGAAATATTTTTTTAATATACAAAATTTTAAAATATTATTATTTTTTAGGTATTCTGATTACTATGGATATTTTAAACAGTCTCATAGATATTGTTGGTTCAGGTCTTGTTTTGAATAAAAAGGAGGATTTAATTCCTTATATGAAGGATGCCTCATTTTTTACTGGTACAGAACCAATGGCAATTGTTTTGCCAGCAAATGTGGATGAAGTGTCAAAGGTGATGAAGTTTTGTAATGAGAATAAAATACAGGTTGTTGTAAGAGGTGGAGGATCTTCTCTGACAGGAGCTTCTATTTTAAAAGAACCAGGCATCGTGTTAAGCATGGCAAGGTTTGATAAAATTCTTGAATTGAGTATTCAGGATAGATATGTAATAGCTGAGGCGGGTGTTAGATTGGATGTTTTAAATGCTTATTTGTCAAAGTTTAAGCATTTTTACCCGCCAGATCCAGCGAGCTCTATTTCAGCAACTGTGGGCGGTTCAATAAACACTAATGCCGGTGGGCTAAGAGCTGCAATGTACGGTGCCACGAAGGAATGGGTGCTCGGTCTCGAGGTTGTTCTTCCAGATGGTACGGTAATTCAAACGGGCGGAAAAGTTCTTAAAAGATCAATCGGTTATGACCTGACTGCACTGATGATCGGAAGCGAGGGAACACTTGGAGTTATCACTAAAGCAATACTGAAAATAACACCCATGCCTGAAAAATATGGAAGGATTATGGTTTACTATAAATCAATTTCTGAGGCGGGCAGGGCAGTTGCAAATCTTAAAAACTTCGGTATTACGCCACTTATAGCAGAATTCATGGACAGGATTTCAATGGATTCCATTACCCATGTAAATGGCATTAAATTTCCAGAAGATGTTGAATATCTTCTTCTTATTGACATTTCATCTACGGAGGAATCATTAAACAAGAAGATGAATGAGGCGTTTGAAATTTTAAAAAGTACTGATAATATGGGAATAAAGATTACTACAGACAAAAATGAGATGGATGCAATGTATCAGGCAAGAAAAGGACTCTATTCCTCACACCTGAACGAGAGGTCATCACCGAACGAGTATGTTGTAATAGGTGATATAGTTGTTCCAACATCAAAATTACCTGATGCCCTGGAAAATATAAAGAAAAAGATAAATGAACACGGTCTTAAGGTGGCATTATTTGGACATATAGGTGATGGAAACATTCATGCAAACATCTTTGCGGATGTGAATGATAGAGAAAAAATGGAAAAGGTAAACTCATTCATGATGGATCTGGGAAGAATTGCTCTTGAGCATGAAGGATCAGTGTCATCCGAGCATGGCATAGGCATGGAAAAAATAGAACTTCTCAGAGAGGAATTCAAGTTCAAAAAAACGGAGAGAAATCTTGAACTCATGAAGTATATTAAGAAATTGTTTGACCCGAACAATATATTGAACAGGGGGAAGCTCTTCTAATGTCCATTCTTGAAGATCTTGATTTAGAAACATCAAAATGTATAAGCTGCACTTTTTGTGAGAGTGTTTGCCCTACTCTGCAAGCAATGGATTACAGGGCAATATATGGTGCAAGAGGTAGAGTACTTCTGGCAAAGGAGCTTTTGAAAGAAATAAAAAATGACGGAAAAAGCGATCTTGAGATATCCAATCCCTTTTATTCATGCTTGGATTGCTATGCATGCTTCAATGTGTGCCCCGCAGGTGTAAATGCAGGTCACGTGAGTGAAATAGCAAAATCTTTGATTGTTTCAGGAAAATATCTAGAAAAAAACCAGGAAAAGAACGTGGCAAAAATGATAATCATGTCTATTATGAAATTCAGTTCACCGCTCGGCTTAAAAAATGAAACCACATCTTGGTCTCAAGACCTTTATTTTAATGAAAATTCTGAAAATTTGCTTTACACAGGTGGGATGTACCAGCTCATGGCTTACAGCAAGGTACTTTCCAATCTTGAAAAAAAATTCAAATTAGAGACTATAGAAAAGATTGCAGAATTGATTTCAAAATACCCAAACTTGATAAAATTGACACATCCAATGTACGATGAAAATCTTAAAACAAGAATGGACAATATTCTCCATAGCATTTACGATATTCTAAGAAGCTCAGGAATAACATTCAAGTATCTAGGTGAAGATGAGCCCTACCCTGGATCTTTTCTTTACGAACTGGGATACATGGATGATTTCGTTCAGTACGGCAAAAGGCTGAAAGATCTTTTTAATAAAAATAAAATTAAAAATATCATCACGATAGATCCGCACACTTACGAGATACTTAAGGTGGTTTATCCCAGATACGTTGATGGCTTCAATTTCAATGTAACTCACTATCTCGATCATTTAGTGAATTTAAATTTTAATAAAACAGATGAAAAAATAGTTTACCACGAGCCTTGCCATTTTTCAATGCACCAGGAAAAGTATAACGAGCCTTTAAAATTAATAGCGAGGATTGCGGATCTTAAACTTCCTGAAAGGCATGGAACAACAAGCTACTGCTGCGGTGGTCCGGCCGAGCTCATCTACCCAAATCTTTCAGAATCCATTTCATATAGGAGATTCAATGAGTTAAAGAGTACAGGTGCTGATAAGATAGTCACGGCTTGTCCTATATGTTTTGCAAATCTTTCTAAGGATGATACAGTTTTCGATCTCGCTGAGATACTAGAAAAAAGATTAAATAAAAACATTAATTTCTAAACCATGTGGAAAGGTTTAAAAAAGGAACTTTAAAATATGTTATTCTTATGATATTGAACACCGGACCGAAAGGTGTTTACGACATCAAGAAATATTTGAAGGAGATTAGTTTCGGCTTTTACAATCCTAGTACAGGGGTAATTTATCCAAATCTGAAAAACATGCTCAGTGAGAATCTGATCAAGGAAGTAAACGTAAAGGGAAAAAAGAAATTCACTCTCACTGATAATGGAAAAAAGATCGTTGATGAAAACATAAAAAGATGGAAATCAATCTTTGAGAAGAGATCAAAGAAGTATGAAAAAATGGATCAGGTTCATGATATTATTGAAAATATAATGAAAAATATACTCTCAATGGATGATGAGAATTTTGAGGGAAATTTTGATGAAATCCTAAAAATCATGAATGAGGCAAATAAAAAAATAGAGAATTTATGATCATTCTTCAAACCCGTATTTTGAAACTATGAACACTATCGCCATCATGATTGCATCAAATATGAAAAGATAAAGAATGTCATTTAAAATGGAAGACCATTGAATCGATCCTTGGAGCACCAGCTCTCTCATGGAATTTGCTGCCCAGGATATTGGATTGTAATTCACTATGTCTTTAAGCCATGATGGCATTATTGTTGACGGGAACATAGCAGTGCTTGCAAACATCAATGGCAGATTCAGGAGATTCGTTATGGCCATTAGTGTTTCCATTTTTTTCACCCGTATCACAATTACAGAGAATAGACTCGAGAAACCCATGATTAGCAATGATAGTATCAGAAACAAGAGGAGAAGATCCAAAATGTTAAACGATGATGATACGATAAGGCCGTTAGGCACGATAATTGCAATTAAAAGTAGAATGGATGATTGAACTATGGCCTTTACCATGCTTGAGAAAACTTTGGAAAGAACTATTGAATCTCTCGGTATTGGGGCAACGATTAGCTTGCTTAGGTACCCGAATCTTCTGTCCCATATTATTGACATGCCTGAAAACATTGCTGAGAATAGGCCCATTATAGCTAGCATTCCAGGGGTAAGGAATGATATGTAATTCTTTGCACCCATAAAGAATGAATTCATCACGAGAGCACTTCCTCCCGGAATATTTGATGGTATGAGCTTTGTAATGTCAAATGCACTTCCAAATAGAAGAATCCAGAATAACGGTTGTATTAAAGTAATGAATAATTGCACAGGATTTCTGATCCATTTTTTCAGTTCCCTTGATGTAAGTGATATTCTTGCTCCCATTTACCTCGCTCTCCTTATAGCACGCATAGTTCTCATTATTTCTTCCTCGCTTTCGTGCTCGCGCATTTCCTTTCCAGTGTATTTTATAAATACTGAATCAAGGCTCGGTTTTTCC
>JBMFSK010000015.1:0-20187 GCA_049967595.1 Thermoplasmata archaeon | reverse complement strand
GAGCGCGTGCTTGGTAAGCACGAGGTCCCGGGTCCGATTCCCGGCGGTGGCTCTTTATGATAACGCTTACAACGGATTTCTCTTCAAGGGAGCATTATGCGGGTGTGTTGAAAGGGGTGATAAAAAGCTACGGACCTATAGAAGTAATTGATATTTCCCATGATGTAAAGCCTTTTGACATACTCCACGGTGCATATATTTTAATGAACATCATTGGATATTTTCCCGACGATACCGTTCATGTTGTGGTAATTGACCCGAGCGTAGGAACTGCAAGAAGAGGCCTCGTAGCCAGGCTTGATCATGGTTATTTTGTTGGCCCAGATAATGGCATTTTAACGTTGGTGAAAAAAAGGATAAAGGAACTATACGAAATTGTTGCCCCTGGAAACATAAGCAAAACATTTCATGGCAGGGATGTTTTCGTTCCTGTTGCTGCCAAAATATCTATGAAAAAGTGGCCTGAAAATCTTAAGAGAATCAGCAACGATGAAATTCAAGCACTTCCTATAAAAGATCCTATTGTTGAAAAAAGCGGAATTATTGCTACGATAATACACATTGATGGCTTTGGGAATGTGATAACTAACGTTCCAGAGGATTTTGTAAAATTTTCATACGATGAAGAAATATTTGTGAATTACCACGGTCTTCACAAGGTAAAATTTAAAGGTACATACGGTGAAGGAAATGAAAAGGAGTTAATTCTGTTGATAAACAGCGAAAATTTACTTGAAATAGCAATGAACAAGGGAAATGCAGCAGAATATTTAAATGCGAAAAAAATGGATGAGGTAATGATAGAATTACCATGAAATTTTTATACTATTTTTTTATAGTAAAAATGTCATGATAATCACCAGGGAATTGAAATTAAGTTCGGAGGGTGAGCTGAATATTATAAACATTACGGATAAGATAGATGATATTGTTAGGGAAACAAGCATAAGAAATGGTGCATGTTTAATATTCACTAAAAGTACTACATCCACAGTAACAATAATCGAGTTTGAACCCGGTCTGGTGTCCGATCTAAAAGGAGCATTGGATAGGTTATTTCCAAAAAACATACCATACGAGCATGAAAAGAAATGGCATGACGGGAATGGGCATTCACATATACGTTCTGCATTCATGAAACCTGACCTATACGTGCCTGTAATGAACGGTTCCCTTGCCCTGGGAACTTGGCAGCAGATAGTTTTCATTGAGCTTGACATAAGGGCAAGGGAGAGATCAATAATAGTGCAGGTAATATCATGACATCCGGGCTTGAATTTGAAATAATCGCAGGTATTTCAATAATTCCTGTAATTTATATTCTATATGATGCGTGGAAGAACTTTGAGAACAAGTTTGACGACAGGAGATTCTTCTTTTACCTTGTTTTTGGCTTCATTGCGGGTGCAATACTTTCAGTATTTTTCTTAATGCTTGAGTATTCTGCAACGAATTACATCGACATGACAGTAATTTTGATCATTTTCTTTCCCCTTGTTGTTGAAATGCTGAAATTCATAATTTTTCAGAGAAAGGGGTTTGTAAAAAACTATGAAACAGTATTCTTCGCATATGCTTTTGGATCAGGTCTAGGATCTGCATTCTCGCTAGGTCTTGTTTATCATCTAACAATTGGCGGGATATCCAACGCTATATTTTATTTGATTGCGATCATTTTTTCATTCGAGATTGTTTTTGCCAATTCTTCAACAGGTATATATATAGGCTATGGCATGTATTCACTCAAAAGAAGATATTACCTAACAAATGCCATAATTGTGGAAATCCTGATATTCTTTACTTTAATTCCATACATTTGGTCCTTTCCATTCATTTACGACATATTCGGCGTTTTCATAGCAATTCCCTTTTTCTACTATGCAAGAAAATTGCTATATTTAAGCGTAAAAGGTGATACAAGATGAAAATTCTGGCATATTTGTATATATTAATAGTTTTAATAATCTCAGTATCGATTTTTTCTCCGAATATCTCTTCACTGTTTAATTCACCGCCCAGCGCAATGGTTAACATAATTCCAGGAGAAATGAACGGTTACTTTAACAGGGAAATAGTGGTGAACATGAACAGGTTGTCCAATATATCCGTTAATGTTACCATACCTTATGCTAATGAATCTTATCAAAATGTTTCACTCAGTATAATTCAGGGGCCAATGCATGATATTCACAGTGCTTACAACAGAACATGGCTATCTTTTCATGTTACCGAACCCGTTAAAATATTGTTAAATTATTCTTTCACGATAAGGCCGATAAATTATGAAGTGTCACAGTGGAACAGTCTTAATCAGAGTGCGATACCATTCTTCCTGCAACAGCAGTATGACCATCCTGAATATCTAAATAATAGGGAGGTCATTTCTCCAGAACTCTTCCAAAATATTTCATTAGAGATTGTAGAACAGGCAAATGCAAAGAACGTTTTTCAGGAAGAGAAGGCATTGTATGATTTCATAGTGAAAAATTTCAAGTATAACCTTACATACAGTGCTTTAAAGACACCTCAGACAGCTTGGGAAACATGGGAGTTAAAAGAGGGAGACTGTGCTGAGCTATCTTTCCTTTATGCATCCATGTCCAGGGCCATTGGTATACCAGCCTGGCTGGAATTTGGCTGGTATTTCACCGGAGTGACATGGGCGGAACATGCCTGGATAGGAACAGTAATTCCTACCACTCAGGGACTTGTTTATGGCATAATAGATCTCACAAAAGAGGTAGGTGGCAATGATCTTGGCATGGGCTTCTTTATGAAAGGGACATCAAGAATTACAGAGTGGATAGATGACGGAAATAGTACACATCTCACAAACTATTATACATTCATTTACGGTACATCCTATGGTAGCGTTACCGTTACGGACAACGTAATTTCAAACAATGAAAGTTTTGGAAATTATACCATAGTTTCTGATCCCACATATGCGATTGAACCAATTCTGTTTGAAATAGCATTTATCGGTGTTTCAGCGGTTATAGTTTACGAAATAATAAGGAGGCCTAAATCATAAGAAGTGCTCTTCTACTATATCACCTTCAACCGCATCTATTTTTATTTTTCCCCTTGGCCCGGAAACTATCCAGTAGGGCCAGTAATATACGCCCAATGAATTTATCGAAAGTGTATTTTCCTTCGGCCTTGAATTCCTTCTTTCTATTATTGTTACGGTTTCTTTTTCGATTTTTATTTCCTCCTCCTTTGTATAATGGTTAATCAATTCCTCTCTTATGGCAGTTTCTGCCTCATCAAAAGAGATGTTTTGCTCTTCTGTCTCGTACGGAATTTTCAAGTCGGAAACTACATTCAAGCCAGTTTTTATGTATTTCACCTTGCCGTTAACAGTGCTTATCCCAACCCTTCCAAAAACCTTTTTTGGAATCATGTTCCCTTCTATCTGAACCTCGGCCTTGTACTCAAAAACTATGTATGGCGTAAGAATCATTTTTGCGTCAAAACCTTGAACCTTTCTCCTTGAAAGATCGATCGCCTTATCTTTAGTCAGAACAGGGTTTATTATCCTTCTCTCCTTTATTTCCGTGTTCTCAAGGAAAATTGGTATCGATTCCTGGTCTTCAGTCTCTTCCGCTTCCTCTTCAACCTCAACATCCATGTTAAGAATTTTTTTTATTTTTTCATCATCACCTCTTGTTACAAGGCCATATAAATATGTACCAAGGTCATTTATTATATCATTTTTCGTTTCAAGGATTATGTTCAGTCTTTCAGCCTGTATTTCAGCATCCTTTTTATAGCCTTCGAGGCAAGCCATAATTTTGGTGCCCACATACTGTTCAAGGTCTCTGTAAAATTTTATCACATCATCGCCATTGATTTCCTTCGTCATTATGGCTACTATGATGAATGACCCTTCCCTGTTGAAAAAGAGATAATCCTTTGGCTCGTAATCTACAAGCTCATAACCGTAATCTTTCATCGACATTACAATTATATCTTTAAGCGTGACCATTTTCTAATAAAAATATTGATGCTTATTATTTAAACATTTTTAAAATCTGATCAAAAAGGTTAATTATACATAAACATTAATTTCCTCAATGGGAGATATTTCATCAGAAAACATAAAAACAATGTGGGAGATGTTCTTCGTTCAGTTCGGTTACAATGTAAAGATATCTCTATTGGGAGAAAAATATCCAGATGAAAGAAGTCTTTACATTGATTTCAATGATATTCAAGAATTCAGTCCTGAATTACTCGAGAGTCTTACTCAGAATCCTGAAGAAATTTTAAAGTTTGGTGAGGAAGTAATAATTAAAAAGTTTCAAGAAGAACAGAGGATTAGTGTAATACATATAAGGCTTAAAAACATTCCAGATGACAGGCTAAGAGAAATAAGAAAGATCAGGAGCAAGAATATTGGCGAACTCATTACCATTGAGGGTCTGGTAAGGCAGGTAACCGAGGTAAGGCCAAGACTCGTTACGGGTGCATTTCAGTGTACTTCATGCGGCCACGTAAATTACAAGGATCAGGAGACCGAGATACTTGAAACGCCACCTTACTGCGATGGATGCGGTAAAAAGCGTGGCGAAACGAGGTTTAAATTGCTTGAGGATTTTTCCATATTCCTGGATTCCCAGAGAATAGAGATACAGGAAAATCCAGAGGACATTAGAGGCGGTGAACAGCCCCAGAGGATTCAGGCTTATCTGGAGGATGATCTGGCTGGTGTTGTTGTGCCAGGTGATAGGGTCAGGGTAACAGGCATACTAAAAACCAGGCCAAGGGGTACAAGGCAGTATCCGAGTGTTGTTTTTGATATTTATATGTATACAATCAACGTTGAGTCAATGAAAGAGGAATATAGATCAATAACGCTTACAGATGAAGACATGGAAAAAATCAGGCAGCTTTCTGGTGACAAAAACATAATTGAAAGGTTAAGGAATAAAATAGCAAGCACTCTTTTTGGTTTGGAGATTGAAAAGGAGGCAATCCTGCTTCAGCTCTTTGGAGGCACACCATTGAAAAGGTTTGATGGCACTAGGATAAGAGGGGATATACATATTCTCCTCGTTGGAGATCCTGGGACGGGCAAATCCCAATTATTGAAATACGTGAGCAATGTTGCACCTAAGAGCATATTCACATCCGGTAAAGGTTCTACGGCCGCTGGATTGACAGCGGCAGCAACGAAGGAGGAATTTGGTGAGGGTAGATGGACACTTGAAGCTGGTGCACTTGTTCTTGCTGATAATGGCATTGCGGCAATCGATGAAATAGACAAAATGGATGACAAGGACAGGGTTGCAATGCACGAAGCTATGGAACAGCAGACTATAACAATATCAAAGGCTGGAATGAACGCAACTTTGATGGCAAGGTGCTCAATCCTCGCTGCTGCAAACCCGAAATTTGGAAGGTTTGATTTATCAAAGCCCTTGTCTGAGCAAATAAATCTTCTTCCGACACTTTTATCAAGGTTCGATGCAATATTCAAAATGCCTGATATTCCAGGGGATGTGGATGCTCAGGTAGCGGAACACATACTAGAAATACATATGGAAGTAGAGGAGCCATCTCATGATGATATTGATGATGAACTTTTCAAAAAATATATTGCATATGCAAAGAAATATGTAAACCCTAAGCTGACTGGTGAAGCGAAAGATGAGCTGAAAAATTATTACCTAAAGATGAGAAACCTTTACAACCAGACCAAAAGCATTCCTATAACGGCAAGGCAGCTCGAGGCATTGATAAGACTTACGCAGGCATCAGCAAGGGCTAGACTAAGCAAATATGCAGGCATGGATGATGCAAGAAGAGCTATAAGGATCATACAGCATTTTATCGAGGATATCGCGACCAGTGCTGAAGGCGTTATTGATATCGATCGAGTGGTAAGCAGCATTCCGACTGGTGAAAGATCAAAATATGAACTTGTCATGGACATAATAAGGGATTTACAGGAGATAAAGGGTTATGCGGGTGAGGACGAAATAATGAGGGAAGCAGAGCAAAGGGGTTTTACGGCACTTGATGTGCAGAAAATATTAAAGGATCTTCAGAGGGATAATTTCATTTACATGCCATCAAATGGAAGGTTCAGGTTGATTGAATAACCTTTAAGGAATCGATATCCATATCCAGAGGCTTTCCAAGGGCGAGTTGTGTCAGAAGCCTTGAAAGCTCAAGGCCAAGCGAAATGCCGAATCTAGAATATCCTGCCATGAAATAGAAATTTTTGTAAAGAATGTTTCCTATTCTTGGAAGAGAATCAGGAAAAAGATCATGCCTGTTTTTCCAGAATCTTTTTACAAGAGAATTTTCAAGTCCTGGAACGATTTCATATCCTTTGGTCAATATCTTTTTAAAGGAATTTGTTTTAGTATTTTCCCATATTGTAGATGCGAAAACAGTATCCCCTTGCTTTATAAACAAGTAATCATTATAAAAATAGTAGATGTTATCTTTTCCTGAAGCCATTAAAACTGCGTTCCCGAATTCGAATGAATAGTTTTTTAGTTCATAGCCTTTGCCGTTTAAGAAATTCTTTAGCAATATACCATCCATTACAAGTACAAGGTTTGTGCTTATTTTCAATCCAGCATCAATTCCAGATATTTCAATTCCATCGTAAAAAAATTCTTTGAATTTGGAAAAATTTAGTATCTTACCTGAAAATTTGTCCTTTAGCCTGTCGAAAAGGTCAATTGGCCAAATGATTTCTCTTGTGTTTTTTCTCATCAATTCTTTAAAGATTTCTTTGCTTCTATAATTAAGCATTTTTCTTTTTTCATCTTCGAAATTAATGAAAAACAGAGGACCATTTTCAAGAATGGAACTATAAAGATCATTTTCAATGATTGTTACATTAAGCCCATTTTTCTCTAGGAGTATGCCAGCATACAAAGAGAAAATGTTCCCGCCCAATATTACCGCATCAGATTTATTTTCTATCAAGGGAATTCACCGCCTCGAAAATATTCAATTCTGAGAAACTTTTCAGTTCTTTGATATCAAGATATTCTATAAGATTTATAAGGCATTGGAAATCGATGTTCCCGAATTTGCTCAATCTTAGTACCAGACTAGTAAGATCGTTGTATCCATTTTTTAAAATTCTTTCTATATCCTTATCTGTAACATCCATTGATCTGCACAATACTTTCATTGTTTTCCCCACCTACCAATCCAATGATCTTTTCATTTCTCTTTTTTGTCAAACCAAGGGCGTGTAAAGCAGCCCTTTCACCTTCGTACTTGCTCTCTTTTTCAGAAAAACCGCTAGCATAGTAAATGTTCTTCGCAACTAAAAGGTTTTTATCCCTTTCTGGAAAGAACGATTTTTTATCTTTTAAGTAGTTCAATTTCAAGTTCATATTAAGAAGAAGATTAATGTTTTTAGTTTTATCAGAGAACACCAAAATATCGCATTTTAATTTTTTTAATAATTTTCCTTTTTTTATTAATATTCCTTTAAGTTTGCTAAAACCGTAAGCCCTATCTATTTTATAATAATAAAAATAATTGTATCTAGATTTACGGGGTATTTCAGAAACAATGCCATTTACCTTTATACCTTTGCTTTCGATAAAATCGGCTATGTTTTCCTCTTCTCCGGAACTGCCATATATAACGACACTTTTTCCAGGAAGTATTTTTTTCAAAAGAAGGGTTTTTAATCCCGAGAAAAGCATTATACCTGGCAGGTCATTATTTTCAAAAATCTTGCCAAAATTCATAGAGCCCGTGGCAATAATTATTTTCTTAGCCCTTATTTTTAATATCCTATCCCTTGATACAGCATATGCGGTCAGGCCATCTATGGAAATTATCCTTGCATTTTTTATTATTTTGGGAGAATCAGCATAATCATCTATGTTATCTTCCGTTATCATAAGCACATTCCCATCATTTTTTAAGATGTTCTCGAGCGCAGCGTTACCTGCATCACCATTTCCTATTACTAGAATGTCCACTGAATATTCCTCATTTGCCAAGTTAAAATTCAATTTACTGTACCTGAAAATTTTGTTCTTTAAAAAGTAAAGCAAATATGGTAAATTTTTGATAAATGAAATATTTTTCAAGTAGTTTAATTTAATTTTAGGTATGTTCCTTTTCACTTTCATTCCCTCACGGACAAAGGTTCTGCATGCCAAGGCATTCTCATTTCCGTCTATGTTCATTTTGCACTGTCCGCATGTACCATTTCCACAGAAGTATCCTCTCGGCCTAATGTGCTTATCACTTAATGAGAATAACCAGATACCATTTGCGATAAGAGCCTCAGCTACAGTTTCACCATCATACGCAGTTAATTTTTTACCTTCAAATGTGAAAATTATTTTTCTCTTTTCTGCGTCTATTTTCAGCCTTTTTGCCATGAATTTTGTTCATTTACAAGGCTTTAAAAATTTTGTTTGTAAATTTTATAAATATTATAAATGAATCATAGAACGAATTCCTCGTATGGAACATTCCTGTTCAAATACCCAAAAGCCTCAGAATTAATTGTGCTACCATCATACAGTAAAGCATAATCCCTGCCTGAGTAAAGTGATGAGACTATCCTGCCAATGGCATCACCTTTCATTACACCACTCCCGCTGGTTGCACCAGCAAATATCATATTCAATACCTTGAAAATATAAGGCTGATCGTCCCTTGTGCTTATAGAATATTCGCCTGCCCATGATGAAAATAATCTGGAACTTTCTAACCTAGGGAAATATGAAAGAAGCACAGGCCTTATGTTGTAAGCATAAAAATTCTCCTCAGGAAATGGGTCGTCCTCAATGGTAAATGCACGTCCTATATCATCCGAAACTGCTACTCTGAATGCTTTTTCTTTTATAGACGGCCTTATATACACACCATAAGGCATAATTGTAAAGGGTAAAATACCATCCTTGTTGAAATTTTTATCATTGAACAACGCTTTTTCAACATTTTCATCTTTGATCTGGAATATTTGCCTTTTTTTTGGTCTTGTAAATGAATCTATGCCAAGCGGATCAAGCAGCATCGGTGACCACACATCAGTTGCTATGACAAAATTATCTGCTGAGAGTAATTCTCTGTTGCCAGAAATGCTAGAAATTCTTTTTTCTTGCCAAATGAAAGGTTCTCCAGGATATTCAAGTTTATTCACGGGTTCAAGGTTGAGCTTTTCGATTTTCATGTTAAACTTGAATTCAACATCCATCTTTGTAAGTTGATTATAATAAAAATTGGATATCAGGTCAGGTTCGAAAATTCCACAGTTAAGGCCCACAAAAGCCTCAACAATAGGCCTTAATTTCATAACTTCCCTTGAAACGCTGTCAGGTGTCAAATTAATTTCCGGGAAGAAATCCTTTATTTCCTGTTCAGAAAGCCTTTTTGTTTTTGTCTTTTTTTCAAGCTCTTCTATAACACTGTTATATTTATTCTTTGTATCTTCATCAAGAAGATACATATAACCTACATATTTCATATCTAAGTTGAAATTTAAATTTCTTTGAACATGATCATAAAATGAAATCGAACTCTTTGCTAATTTGTAATTAGGTTCAGATGAGAAAAGATCTCTAAATCCTGCAGCTGCCTTGGATGTGTTACCCTGGGCATAAGTTGAATATTTATCCACAACAAGGATGTTAAGATCTTTATTTTCCCTCTTTAAATAGTAAGCGGAAGTAAGACCAACGATTCCAGCACCAACTACGATCAAATCGTATTTTTCCATGGCCCTGAAATCCCATGCAAAAATTAAAAGTTATCGATTCTTTGTTTAGCAAAGTTTTTAAACAAAGAAAAATTCTTCATGCTGGTACCAGGCTAGGCCGGGGGAATTAGGCGTACCCTTGTTACCTGAAACCGTCTAGATGCAGGGCGACAGCTGGGGAAGGGAGAAAGTATCATTGTAGTCCTGAAGCCAAGCTGCTGAAGTTCTGTCCTCCGGGATCGAAGGTGGCATACCTCCATCCAAAGGGATGGAAGGGTGCCTTTGCCATGGAAAACCCGCCAGGTCCGGAAGGAAGCAACGGCACCATGGACTAGCGATGCTCGGAGGGGTGCGGGATGGAGGCTTGTTCAGGGAAAGCTGCAATGGTGCTGGAACTCGACTCCAGTGGCCTGGTACCTCTCACTTTCAAAGAGAGGTAAACATGCTCAAAGATTTTAAAATAATACATGATTCAATACATGGGAGCATAAGGATTGAAGAGCCGTTAACGTCTATTCTTGAAGCGCCCGAAATGCAAAGGTTGAGCAATGTAAGGCAGCTAGGAATGAATTACCTTGTCTTTCCAGGTGCAAATCATACTAGATTTGAACATTCACTTGGTGTTTCATACTTGTCAGGAGAAATAGGAAAATCGCTTGACCTTGAAGAAAAAGAAATTAAAATGCTCAAAATTGCAGGTCTAGTTCATGACATAGGTCATCCACCTTTCTCTCATACTCTTGAAAAATACATTAAATCAAAAACTGGTCTTGATCATGTGGAAATAGGGGCAAAAATTGTTAGAGGTGAAATTAGTGCAGTAGATGGATTAAATGAAAAAAGCATAAAATCTATAATAGAGGAAAATGGCATTGATACAGAGGAAATAATTTCTATGTTTTCAAAGAAATCAGAAGACGATATTTTTGGCAATAGGGCAAAGGGAAAATACCTTGGCAGAATAATAAATGGAGACCTTGATGCTGATCAGCTCGATTATCTTCTCAGGGATTCTCATTACACGGGAGTAGCTTATGGTATTATTGATCTGCAAAGAATACTTAACACCATGACACTACTTGATAATAACATAGTTTTCTACGACAAAGGCAAGGAGGCGCTGGAAAGCGTAATGGTAGCAAGGGCACTTATGTACTCCTCCGTATATTTCCATAAGACTGCAAGGATCGCTGAGCTTATGCTTTCCAGGGCAATAGAACAATTGAAAGATTTGGATCCTATGTACATCATTAAAATGACCGATTCGGAATTGATAACCAAACTCCTTCAGAGTGATGGCTATGCAAGGGATATAGGAAACAGGATAAAATACAGGCACCTTTTCAAAAAGGTGGCCGTTTTTGAAAAAATGCCTGAGAATTTTGAATTTACAAACGTTAGTAAATTGGAAAATGAGATAGCATTTGAGGCAGATGCCCCTCCGGGATACGTTTTAATCGACTTTCCTTCAGAAGAAATTTCAATGAGTGAACCGAGGTTGCAGTATCTTGACGTTAAATTGTTGAAGAACGGAAAAATAGTTTACCTAAAAGACGAATCCAATATTGTAAAAGCGCTTAGGACCAGAAAATCAATAGATTATTCATTAATGGTAATTGCAGAAAAATCTTATATAGAAAATGTAAAAAAGGTAATAAAAAGGTTTTTTTAGTCTGAGGATTCGGATTCCTCAGGCCTTTTCTCCGGTGGCTTTGATCCTCCACCGCCTTTGCTTGCAACAACATCGTCTATTCTAAGTATCATAACTGCAGCTTCAGTTGCTGAATCTATCGCCTGCTGTCCTACCCTTATTGGTTCAAGGACACCTTGCTCGTACATATCAGCTACTTTCCCAGAAAACACATCTACGCCAAATGTTTTCTTTCCCTCTTTGTGCGCCTTTCTGAGATCGATTATCAGGTCTATAGGATCAAGGCCTGCATTTTCTGAGAGGGTTCTTGGTACAATCTCCATAGCATCCGCGAATTTTTCTATGGCGAGCTGTTCCCTGCCGCCAACTGTAGATGCATATTCTCTAAGTTCTAGGGCAATTTCTGTTGCCGCCGCACCAGCACCTATGACTATTTTACCGTCTTCTATGGCTTTTGCAACAACATGCAGTGAATCCTGCAATGACCTTTCAATCTCATCAACCACGTGTTCAGTGCCGCCTCTAATGAGAATTGATACAGCCTTAGGATTCTTGCAGCCTGTCACAAATGTTAAATGATCATCTCCTATTTTTACTTCTTCTACTTTTTCAGCATAACCAAGATCGTTCTGGGTAAGATCATCAAGGTTCATCACTATCTTTGCACCAGTTGCTTTTTCTAGTTTTTCCATGTCACTTTTCTTTACCCTTCTTGCAGCGTATATTCCCTTCTTTGCAAGGAAATGCTGGGCCATGTCATCAATACCCTTTTGAGAAATTACAACATTTGCACCTGTTGCAGCTACCTTATCAACCATTTCCTTCAGCATCTTTTCTTCTTCCTGCAGGAATGAATGTATCATGGTCGGGTCCCTTATTTGAATGTTTGTATCTATTTCAGGCTTCTTTATTTCTAGAGCCGCGTTTAGAAGTGCAATTTTTGCCTTTTTAACAGTCTGGGGCATGTCCGGATGAGCTTTTTCTTTGTCAACAATTACTCCTTCAATGATCTGTGTATCATCTATGGATCCGCCCTGTTTCTTTATAACCTGAACATTGTTCAGATCAGCAATTTTCTTACCTTCGACATTTTCAACAATCTTTTTTATGGCATCCACGGATATCTTTGCAAGAAGGTCCTTGCTCATGCTTGCACTTTTACTTCCAAGAGCTGTTTTAGCAATTTTAAGAAGAATTTCATTGTCATTTTCTGATATCTTTGTGGAAATTTTGTCCAGAACCTCCTTCGCTTTTTCAGAAGCCATCCTGTATCCAGTTGAAATTACTGTTGGATGTACGTTCTGGTCCAAAAGCGTTTGTGCTTGTTTTAAAAGCTCTCCTGCAAGCATGACTGCAGTGGTGGTTCCATCTCCTACTTCTGTGTCCTGTGTCTTTGCCACTTCTACAATCATCTTCGCTGCTGGATGCTCTACTTCTATTTCCTTCATTATTGTAACTCCATCGTTGGTGATTACAACATCACCAAGAGAATCTACTAACATCTTATCCATTCCTCTCGGTCCAAGGGTGGACCTCACAGCATCAGCTATAGCTATTGCCGCTTGAATGTTATTCTTCATTGCATCTTTCCCTGTCTCTCTCTTCGTGCCTTCTTTGAGAATTAATATAGGCTGTCCTGACATCATATTTAAATTCACCTCTGGTGAATGATAAAATACTTCTTCTATATAAATATTTTTGATTTGAAAACAGCAAGTATCGAAGGATTTATTAAATAATAAATCTTTTTGATTAATTATGCCATTGTTAGGTAGAAGAGCACCCTCTTCAAATTTCATTCCGATGCTTAAAGATATTCTTGAGCAGGGGAAGTTAGAGGCAAATACAGACCCTTCCAAGGCTAAGATAACATTAAGAAAAATACACAGAATGATATCCGATGCTGACCAAAGCGAGGAAATGGCAATAGAACAAAATAAAAATGATGTAATTAATATTTTATTGGAGGCCGGCACCCTTCTTTTTGAATTAAGTGATAAGGAAAAGAGTATAGACTATTTTGAAAAGGTAAAGGAGATGGATCCAAATAACGCAGATGCCTGGTTTGAAATTGGTAGGATTCTGGCAAGCCAGAATTTGCAACTACCTTATGCAACAGTAAATCTTAAAAAGGCTATAGAACTTGAAGGGACTAATTACAGGGCAATGCTTCTTTTAGGTGATATTTACAGAATTCAAAGGGATATTGATAACGCTATGAAATGGTATTATGAGGCTCTAAAAAGTAGTACAGAAAAGATGGAGATACTTGATAGAATTCTATCAATAGATCCGATGAACAAGGACGCTCTTAAACAAAAGCTTAAGTATCTTCTTGAAAAAGGTGATAGGAACGGTGCTGCACAGATATATTTACAGCTGGGAGTTATTGATAATAGTATAGAAATCATAGATGAAGGTATTAAAATATCACCGGATAACATATCACTCCTAAAGGAAAAAGCGAGGATGCTCATAACGAGGGGTAAAAAATCCGAGGCAATGCAGTTCTTGGAGAGAGTTAAAAAACTTTCACCAGGAGATCCTGAAATCCCTTTGCTAGAGAATTCTGTTTCTGAAAAGGTAAACGTTGTGCAGGAAGATATATTTGGTGATCTTGGCATTCAGGGCCAAAACAACGTTATTGAAGAGGAAAAAGAACCTGAAGAGGAGGAATTGGAAAATATCTTATCATCAGGAAAATATGAGGAAATCATTAAAAAATATGCGTCATCAGATAGTTTTGTAAAAAAACTAGATGGTATACTGACAAAAAATGCTGAAAATTATAACATGTTCATTCCTGTTCTAGAGAGTGCATTAAAAGTAGGGATTCAAAAAGAAAAGTTTTCTCAATTGAATGAAAAATTAGGGCAGCTCTTAAACGCAATAGATCTATTTGTAAAGAACCAGATTGAAGATTCAGAGAAGATCCTGAACTCTATAGTCTTAAAAGATCAAAAGAATTGTCTTGCTTGGCTTTACAAGGCCAGAATAGCGGGTTTAAAGCAAAATTCACTTGGCATGAAAAATTTCCTAATGATGGCAAGAAAATTGGGCAATTTCGATACTCTGAAATTTCCTGAACTGAACAATCAGTGATTAAAGATGATTTTACTAAAGATTGGTGGCAGTGTAATCACGGATAAAAGAGTTTATAGAAAATTGAAGGATAAAGTATTAACCAGGATTGTTGGTGAATTAATAAATACTGAATTGATTATTGTGCATGGCGGTGGATCCTTTGGTCATATTGTTTCAGACAGTTACCAACTTCAGTACGGATTAAAAAGTGATAAGGATAGAATTCAGTTTTCAACCGTTGGCAAAGATATGCAGGATCTTAATTCAATAATACTCGGAAAGCTGATAGAGCGTGGTATACCAGCTGTATCAGTACCGGTCCATTCTTTCCACATGGTTGGGGAGCAATTCAAGGTTGATAGGTTCAGGGATCTCATTGAAAGAAATTTTATTCCTGTTACCTATGGTGATATTGTTCTTGATCCTAAGCGCAGTATGATAATTTGCTCTGGAGATCAGATAATGTTCCACCTTGCAAAGGCTTTTAGACCAGAAAAGGTAGTCTTTGTCACTGATGTTGACGGCATATTTGACAAAAATCCCAAAAAATACATTGATGCTAGATTCATTTCAGAGATAACAGGTAACGAAGATATTCAATTTGGCAAGGATGTTTCAGATGTCACGGGTTCTATGGAGGGAAAGTTCAAGGTAATGAAAAACATATCTAATATGGGCATAGATGTGATGATGGTCAACGGTCTTGTACCCGGCCGTGTTAAAAAGGCATTGCTGGGTGAAAAAGTAAAATGCACAAGGTGGAGTAAATGATAGAAAATAGAAAATCGGAGCATGTAAACATTGTAATGGAAAAGGATGTAAGGGCCCATCATAATTACTGGGATGATATTTCTCTAATACATCAGGCTATGCCAGAGATAAATTACGATGAGATTGATCTATCCGCTGAATTTTTTGGAAGAAGACTGAAGTATCCGATAATCATTGAATCTATGACTGGTGGTTTTTCAGAGGCAAAAAAGCTCAATGAAACCATGGCTAAAGTGGCAGCTGAGTTACAGATAGGTATGGGTGTTGGTAGTGAGAGGATAATTTTAAAAAACAAAGATGTTCTTGATACTTTTTCTGTGATCAAAGATTTTGACATACCTTTAAGGATTGCAAATATCGGAGCACCACAGCTGATAAACCAGAAAGAAGAGCCACCTGTAACGGATGATGATCTATCAAAGATAATGGAATCTTTGAATGCGCATTTCATTGATATTCATCTGAATTTTTTGCAGGAAGTTGTTCAGCCTGAAGGGGACAGAAATGCAAAAGGCATTGAACAGAGGTTGCATGCAGTCTGCAGGAACTTCCCCATAATAATAAAAGAAACGGGGGCTGGTATTGATTACAATACAGGGCTGAGAATAAAAAGGACAGGAGCATTAGCAATTGATGTAGCCGGGTTATCCGGAACCTCATTTGCAGCTGTTGAATACTTCAGGGCAAAGGAAATATCCGACAGGAAAAGAGAAAGGCTTGGCTTGACCCTCTGGGACTGGGGTATACCATCACCGGTTTCAGTGTTGCAACTAAAGAATCTTAGCACGAAAATAATAGCTTCAGGAGGCATAAGAAACGGAATGGACATTTCAAAAGCACTTATTCTTGGTGCAGATCTTGCTGGTATGGCTGGGCATATCATAAAGTTTGCAGGCATGGGCTATCAGCCATTGCTCGAGGAGATGCAGATGATAATAGAGGAACTCAAGGCTGTGATGTTTCTTACAGCTTCTAAGAATATTGAATCTATTCAAAAGAAGAAATACATTGTTCAAGGGCCACTGAAGGAATGGCTGAGCCAGATCTGATAGAAACCTGTCCAGTATGCGGAAAAAAGGCATTGAGAACAACCATAGACCAGAGAGAAATACCTTATTTTGGGAAGATTTTACTATACACATCCTTTTGCTCGAGCTGCGGTTATAGGCATAACGATGCAATTTTTCTTGATCAAAAAAGACCAGTCAAAATAGAATTTAAGGCATCCGGCTCAGATGATCTAAAAGTAAGGGTGATAAGGTCCACAAGTGCAAAAATAAAAATAAGTGAACTTGGCGTGGACATAGAGCCCATGCAGAATGGAGAATCATTCATATCAGACATAGAAGGAGTGCTATTCCGTGTATTAAACATTATGTCGCAACTGTTGAAGGATTCATCTGAAGAGCAGAAAAAAATACTCATAGAAAAAATGAAAATGATTGCAAGGATGAGGAATGGTATCTATACACTTACTTTCATAATAGAAGATCCTTCAGGAAATAGCGCTATTGTTAGTGAAAAGGCAAAAATCACATATATGGAATAAATTTAATATTCCGAAAAACATGGAACTATATATGGATATTAACGAGATTTTAAAAATGATGGAGAAATCCCTTCCGGATGAAACGCTTTTTGCAGATGTAATAAGGGATCTGGTAAAGGACGAGATAGAATCAACGCTGAAAGACAAACTAAATAAGAATCCGGAAATTAAGAATGAGCTTAGGGCCGCGGTATTAGAATACATAGAAGCAAAATTTAAGGAAATATCAGCGACTACAAAATTCACCGAAGCAGTGGCTAAGCTTGGCATTGTCTCATTGCCATCGGAAATGAAGGATGAGTTTTTGAAAACATTTCTTTCAACGTTCCAGAAGGAGATATCAGAGGCAATAGAAAAAACATTATGATTTTTTGTATATTCCTTCTTCTTTTATTATCATTTTTTTATCTAGCAACATTTTCAGTGATCGTTCAATCATGTATTTTTTAGGTTTTATAAAAAAATAATTTTCAAATGCCTTTAAAATACCATTAAAATCAAGATTTTCCTGTGATAGCATTTTATCAATTATAGTGGTGAGGTCCTCGTAAACATTCCAAGGAAATATGAACCAGGTCCATTTATCCTGTGGCACTTCCTCTGCGTAAAAGTCCGGGACAAATTCAGATCTCGTGATGTGCAGCAATGTTGCGGATTTCAGGGTTCTTGGGTGAAAGCTATTTACATAATCATATGCAATTTTCAGGCTCTGGCCAGTATCAGTGATGTCATCTACGATTAATACGTTTTTATAATTTATGTTTATGGGAAGGCCCTGAGTTATCTTTGCCTGGCCATCGGGCGTAGCCGTGATGCCCCAGTGTTCCGTTTTGATTGCATATAGGTCCTTAAGCTGAAATAGATCTGAAAGAATTCTTGAAGGGACCAGCCCCCCGCGCGAAAGGCCTATTATAACATCAGACCTATAATTCACACTTTCCATCTTTTTTTTTATTTTGTATACCCAAGATTCAATGTTCTTCCATGAAACAAGCATGCACCTGAAACCTTCCATAATTATAGGTAAGGTAAATTGAATATAAAAATTGCTGTTTTCAACATTTTTATTATAGGCATATGAAAAAAAGATTTTTATACTCAAGATCAATACTTATTTAAAATGAGCAATGACGATAAGATTGTGCATTTTCGGCTGAAGGATAATCCCGAGATTACCGTCGAGGAAGTTTATGACATGATGTCAGATCTGCAGAAAAAATATCCTGACAGGGAAATTTTTTATGACGGTGATCTTCAGGCCATTTGCAGCAGACCTAAAAAGGTTTTGCCTGGAAAAGGTTAATATACTAATACATATTTTATGATTAGAACGGAAAACTGTTTTCCTAAAAAACGGGAAGTAGAAGAGCCGTTCAAAAAGAAAAAAGAAGGAAGAAAGTATGGAAAACGTAACGAAAATAAAAGACTTGAGCCCTGAATCAAAAAGGGTCAATGTTTTGGGAAAAGTGACAAGTGTTGGAGAGACTAAGGAAATACAGACCAGGTATGGAGAATCCAGGAAATTGACAGAAGTTGTAATAGGCGACGAGACGGGATTGATTACGCTTACATTATGGGGGGATCAATCCAGCGATGTGAATACAGGAGATGCATTGTACATAGATAACGGATACGTTACCCTGGTAAGGGGGCATATGCGGTTGAACGTTGGAAAATACGGTTCAATTAAGAAAAGCGAAGAGTCCCCAGAAAACGTCAACACGGAGAACGACTTGAGCGCAGTAGAACACAGCCAAGAATTCAAACCAGAGAGAAGGTCGTTCAACCGTGGCGGAAGAAGAGATTTTAAGAGAAGGTATTGAACCTTTTCTTAACTTTTAATTGTTTTTGCAATCTCCTTTAGGAGATCTCCCTTTTTTTTATCAGTTTCGATATAAAATCTCGTTTTGTCTTCGAACCAGTGTTTTGGATAAGCATTGTTCTGTACCTCATATTTAACGTTCAATTTTTTAAGGGCATTCTCTATCTTTTCAGGCGTTGGATCAGAGGCAAGTGATTTCGGAACTTTCCTGCCCTGTTTTTTTGAATATTTTTTATTAAAATATGAAGGGTAAATTATCATTTGCCAATTAAAATGCCGTTAAGAACTCCATCCTGGCCTGGCCTGGATGTAATCTTTACCATACCTGCGTCTGTGAGGACTACCGCACCTTTGTTTATTATATTTCTCTGTACATAGTGCGGATCAGCCTGGTTCTCTTTAACTGTAATGATTTTTGCCTTTTTCATGGTTTTTGTATCCTTATCATAAACGTTTACATGGTCAATTGACAAAATCTTTATCTTGAAATTCCCGCCAAAAGTTCTTTCAAATTTCTTCCTTTCAGGACCTAATCTTGTCAGCACGGGATCGCTCCCTAACTCATACCTTCTCTTCTTTCTTGACTGCCTATACCTTCCACCCGTCATCTTCCTGATCGATCTGCCTTGCCAGAATGTCATATTTACACCTTTGAACCTCTAATACTTTCTTTATAAAAAACTTTTCACTCAATATTGAAAATTAATTTATATACATTTTTTATTACGTTTATTATGTATGAGTATACAAGTGAAATAGAATGGATAGATGATAGGAGAACAACGTTGAAAATAAAGAATTTTGATATAGAGGTGGATTCACCGCCTGAGTTTAAGGGTCCGGAAGGCCAGATGACGCCTGAGGAGCTTTTTCCAGGAGTTCTTGCATCATGCGTTTTAACAACATTTCTAGAGTTCAAGGATAAAATGGGCATCAATCTGCAGAAATGGACATGCAAAGTAAAATCTGTGTTAGGGCCAAGCCCTGAAAAGGGATACAGGTTTGAAACTATTCATATGCATGTGCTATTAAAAGTTGCACCTGAAGATAAGGAAAAGATACCAAGGGCCATGGAACTTGCTCATAAATACTGCTTCATATCTAGAGCAATAAAAAATAACGTGGAAGAAAAGATAGATTGGGAATTTATAGATTGATCTATTTCTCTTTTTCCAATTTTTTTCTTAGTTCCTCAAGCTCCTCTTTTACCTTTTTGTCCATTGGATTCTTTCTGGCTTTTTCTTCCAGCTCAGCAATCCTGTTTTCCAAATTCCTCTTTTTTCTTGCAAGATCTTTTTTGCTTAGACCCATGTTTAAAAGTAATCGTGGTCGAGTATTTAAATTTTCGATATATATTGTCTATTCTTTTTTCAAGCCTTTTATCTAAACTAACTAATATATATAGAGATTCAAAATCAATCTCATGGTGTTATAATTGATTTTATAACTTAGAAAAAAATCAAAAGAAAGAATAAATAATGAATTTTTTACTAAAATTTAATAAATTATTTAAATGTATTTGGTAATTTAAAGCTATGTCGGAAATAAACCATTAGATCAATTCTAGCTAATATTTTTATTATTTTCTATTGATGAATATGCCATATTCA
>JBMFSK010000014.1:0-20910 GCA_049967595.1 Thermoplasmata archaeon | reverse complement strand
ACCTGCTGATTACAAGTCAGCCGCTCTACCGACTGAGCTACGGTGGCAATTATTACTGTGAAAGTAAATAGATTTAAAAAACTTTCCGAATTTTTTATCATAAAAAATTACGATAAGGTTAAGTAATTTTTCCTATTCCATGGGTTGATAAACATGTCAATTGATCCATCTAAATTAAAACCTATATTGCAGCAGAATACGAAACTAGAGCAAAGAATGAGGAACATAAAATATAAGATACTTGTAATGAGCGGAAAGGGTGGTGTTGGTAAAACTACAGTTTCTGTGAATTTGGCATTGGCTCTATCGCTGAAGGGTTACAAAGTGGGCCTTCTAGATTCTGACTTGCATGGGCCGGATGTGCCAATGATGCTCGGCCTTGAAAAAGAACAGCTTGTAGGAGATGAGCAGGGGATCCTCCCAATTGAATATTCGCCAACATTGAAGGTAATCTCTATAGGTAACATGCTTCCGGAAGAGGATGCACCTGTTATATGGAGAGGTTCTTTGAAACACAAGGCTTTGCAGCAGTTTCTGGAAGAGGTGCAATGGGGTGACCTTGATTTTCTGATCGTGGATCTTCCCCCAGGAACTGGCGATGAACCGCTGAGCATTGTCCAGCTGATTAAGGACGTAACGGGTATTGTTATTGTTATAACGCCTCAGGAGGTTGCATTGCTCGATGCAAAAAAGGCAATTAACTTTTCAAAACATCTGAACGTGAAGGTTCTTGGAATAATTGAAAACATGGCAGGATACGTATTTGGCTCAGGTGGGGGTGAAAAGGCAGCGAACACCTATCAGGTACCATTCCTCGGAAGAATACCTATGGATGCAAGCATTGTAAAGGCAGGGGATGATGGTGAGCCATTCATACTGAAGGAATCGGAAGCATCAAGATCCTTCAGTGAGATTGTTGAGAAGATTATTTCCCAGCTGCCTAAGAAAGAAGAGTGAAATAACGTGTCAATGACCTGTGGACCTTCATCTCATTTATTTCTACAATATTAAAATATTCTTCTGCAATTTTTACATATTCTTCAGAAGGCAGAATAGTTGAAAAGAATCCATTTTTTTTAATAACCTCTCTGAAAATTTTGAACATACGCTCGTACAATTTCTTAAGATCCTCCCTATTCGTTGTTGATCCCCTTCCATAAGGTGGATCCGTTACAATAGCATCAACATTTTCAAATTTTTTTATTATGGAAAAATCGCCTTTGTAAACTTTGGCGTTAATTCCATAGTGATCTAGATTTATTTTACTTCCTATTACCATTTTTTCGCTTGAGTCTATTCCTATGGCATTTATGCCCATCAAACCTGCTTCAATGAGAATGGACCCCCCACCGCAAAATGGGTCCACAATAATATCATTCTTTTTCACCCTTGCAAGGTTGACAAGCATTCTTGCCATTTTTGGCTGAAGTGCAAGATTTGTTCTGAACGGCCGAACCTGATTAATTCTTTCCTTAAAGGATGAATCTTTTCTTTCTAGGATCTCTGTTATATATATTCTGTCAATCTTTACAAGTCCTATCTTAATTTCTGGGTTTCTCAAATTTACCTTTCCATTTACCTTTGATCCTGCAATTCTTTCAATTTCCATCCTGTTTTCTTTTTTTCCAGAAAAATCTATGAATCTTAGTGAAAACGTCCTACCGTAAAGATTGAGATTGAATTCTTCTAAATTGTCTATCACGTCAATAACCTTAGCACCGAATTTCAAAAGTGCAGCTCTTTCCATAACATGATCCATGGATTCGGCATCGATAATCAACGGCCTTTCCCTTATTATCTTGTAAATGATGCCTTCACCTTCAAGTATTCCTTTAATTTCCGATAATGGCAAACTTTCGTGCTCACCTGACATGCCGAGAATATACATCTAGTCCCAAGGTAATGCACATACTATATACTTATCTTCTATCCTGATAAAATTCTTACACTTCTTACATTCCTTTATTGGTATGATATCCTTAACAAGGGGGCAGTAAACCTCATTATCCTTAATTTCCCTGTATTTTGGTGCCAGGATCTCTGGTGCCTTATGATCGTTCATTTTTCTACCACCAGATTTAATATTCTAACCATTCTTAATAAATCTTTCCCATCACGAAAATAGATTTTTTGCATTTATTAATGTTTGTTCAACTATCAACATTGTGGTAACGCTACCAACACCACCTGGAACAGGCGTAATCATTGCAACTTTGTTCACCAGATTTTCAAAGTCCGCGTCCCCAACAATCTTCCCGTTCAGGGAGTTTATGCCAACATCCACTACTATAGATCTTTCAGTGACCATGTTCTCCCTGAGGAACAAAGGTTTTCCTACTGCTATGACGACTATGTCCGATTCCTTCGTAATGTTCTCAAGATTTCTAGTTTTGCTGTGGCAGATTTGCACCGTAGCATCCCTGTTTAGCATGAGCATTGTCAAAGGCTTCCCGACAACAGGTGTTCTGTTAATTATGCAAACATTTTTACCAGCAATCTGGACATTGTTTTCCTCGAGAATCCTTATTACGGCCTTAGGCGTGGATGGAACATGATTCTCATTCCCGAGCATTAAATAACCTAGATTGAGAGGATTTTGCCCATCAACATCTTTCAAAGGGTCTATGCTCGATAGGATTGCATTCCTATTAAGATTCTTGGGTATGGGCATTTCAACCATAATGCCATGAACATCATTTCTGGAGGAAAGATCCTTTATTAAGGATACTACATTATACTGGGATGTATCCGCTTTTAACTGGTGTATTTCTCCTTCCATGTTCAAATTCTTGAGCGTTTTGATCTTTGATCTAGCATATATTTTCGATGCCTCGTCTTCCCCTATCAAGATTGTGTGCATCGATGCCTTCATTCCATGGGCATTGAAAAATTCTAGAGCCTCCTTTGCTATGTTGGATTCAATCTTTTTTACCAAGGCCCTGCCATCAAGGATCATGATTATTGATAATATTAACATATATAATAAAATTTCAGAGCAAGTTTTATTAAATCAATTAAAATAAGGAAATGATGATCCTCTCCGACAATGATATAAATTTCTTGATTAAGGAAAAAAGGCTGGTCATAGAAAATTTTGATGAGAAAAATTTAACACCGAACGGCTATGACATCAGGGTTGATGAAATAAAGGTTCCAGGGTCTGATTCAGACTTCATTCCTGCTAGATCATTTTTTATAGTTTCCTCGGTTGAATTTTTCAGATTTCCATCAAACTTAGCCGGACAGATATGGATAAGAACCTCCTGGGCAAGAAAGGGAATAATTTTAAGCGCTGGAATGATAGATGCTGGTTTCAATGGAAAACTGAACCTGTTTGCGTTTAACTCTTTAGACGATATAAAAATAGAAAAAGAATCAAGGTTCGCGCAGGTGATTTTTATCTTGCTCACATCCGATGCTGCAAAATCCTATGCTGAGAGATCCGGCCATTACCAGGGCCAGAACGGTATCTGGGTTTAAAAAAATGTTCCAAAACAATTATATAATGTTAATTCTTTCAACCAAAAGAATGAGGAACATCATAGCCATTGTTGCGGTGATAGGTATTTCGATTTTCCTTTTGTCAGGAGCGAACGCTTTAAGTTTAGGAGGAACAAATACCGGCAGTGTTACCTATCCGTCCATTGAAATACATTTTCTGAACGGAGAAAATTCAACGATCACAGATCAGATATGGAAGGATTTAGTTTTCCCTATTTTTCTCACTAAAACAATCACAAGCTACAACTGGTCAAATGATTCTAACCTACAATATGTGTTCTTCGATTATAGCCTTAAAGGTCTGAATCCATACGGCGCTCAGTTTGTTCTTGCCCTTGAACAGTACGGCAATGTTACTTACAGCACTGTAACGAAGGCATTGCTTTATGTTAATCAGTTACCTTCAGTAACGCATCCCGGATATACTAACGGTCAGCTTCTCAATATGGGTGTGCTCCCCGGATTTTCAAACAGCACTATACCTACACATAATTCCACACCATTTTATATGTCAATTCCTTTTGTTGTTATAATAGTCCTCATAGCAAGTGTTTTTATCATGTATTTTGTTTTCAATAAATACACATGATAAAATTGTTTGTTATTTACCTAGCTGACGATGACCCTAAGAAATGCACTGCTAAGAAAATGGAGAGGTTCAATTTAGCAGGGCTGATCAAGAGGAAGACATTTAAGGGTGGTATTGTTCTATCCCCTTTTTCAAAAATTGTTTTTTCAAAGGATGATTATAACGAAGCATACGAACACGGTATATATGCTGTTGATGTTTCTTGGAAGAATGTAGATAAGGTTTTTTCCAACATTAGGGGTGAAATGAGGAGGTTGCCTTTTCTTATTCCAGGCAATCCAGTGAATTTTGGTCATCCGGGAATGCTTTCCACGGCGGAGGCTTTTGCTGCTGCACTTTACATTCTAAATTTCGATGAACAGGCAAGATACATTATGAGCAAATTTTCATGGGGACATACATTTATAGAAACGAACATTGAACTTTTAAACTCTTACAGAAACTCTGGTAAAGAACAAATAGAAAAAATAGAGAAGGAGTTTCAACAATTTTAAATATGCATTTTATAATACTCATCCAAGATGGAAAGGGTTACCTTGAGGACAAAAATTCTGGTTTATCTTTCTGAATACTGGAAATACAAGGATAAATACCAGCTGCCCGTTGAGATTTCACAGGAGGGCATTGCAAAGGCTATGGGCATAACCGTTTCGCATGTGCCTAGAGAGCTCGATGCCCTTATAAAGAATAAACTTATCGAGGAAGTGAAAGGTAGGGTAACAGGCAAGGAAAAAAAAGTGAATGTTTATTTTCTAACTCCAGAGGGCATGCTGGAAGTGGATAAAATAAAAAAGGGTTATGCTAACTTGCCAATACATTTCAATGGCAGGAAATACAGGATAATAGATTTAATAGAAAATACAAGAGAGATTTCATGGCTCGATGCACTCAACTATATCCAGAATGAGATGAATAAAGAGGGAAAGCAAACATTAAAGAGAAAAATTTACGTAGAAGCATCTTTTGAAGGGAACATCCTTGATAGAAAGGAAGAGCTGAAGATCATGGAATCCTGGCTTAGGGATAAATCACCATTTCTGACAATTATAGGTCAGGAGGGTATAGGTAAAACATCGCTTATAGGAAAATTTCTGCCCTTGGCAAAGAGCATGGACATATTAATGGTGCAGCTTAATATGCAGCTTAGCCTGGACGATTTAAAAAAGAAAATAGAGAGCATATACAATGGAAGCTTTGAGCATATAATGAAAAACAAGAATGCACTTATTATATTTGATAATTATTATCTTGTTGACGATTCTATCGTTGATTTTATGCAGAAGATAGTAAATGAGAAAAATTCCGGAAAAATGATAATATCCATGAGGGAAGATACACCATCCTACAACTGGTTCTATTCTCAGGATGATGTTTTATCTGGCAGGGTAACGGAAATGAAACTTAAGGGCCTGCCTATGAAGATCATAAAAGACATCTTTCCTGGACTAAGCGAAGAAAGGATAAAGATAATATTCCAGCTGACCGGAGGAAAGCCTCTGGCAATCAAGGGCCTGATGGAAGGAAACGAAGAAATGATACTTAAAAATTCAAATCTCACGCCAGAACAGGCCAAATTCATCATTGATCTTGTGAGGATCAAAGAACAGGAAGAAGGTTTTTGATCTCCCATGCCGTTACTTCGGCCCTGTAAGCTTCAACTTCCTTGCTTTTTACAATGTAGAAATGTTCTGATATGTGGTCACCAAGCGTTTCCCTCATTAATTTACTTTTTCTGAATAATTCAAGAGCATCACCCAGACTTCCAGGTAGGCTTTCTATGCCTAGGTTTTCCCTTTCCTTAGGTGAAAGATGGTAAATATCCTTTTCCACAGGTTCTGGTGGTTCAATCCTGTTCTTTATGCCATCCAAACCGGCAGCAAGCATTACAGCAAACTGCAGGTAAGGGTTTCCTGCAGGATCAGGATTCCTTTGCTCAATTCTGGTCTTGGTCCCTCGCCCCTGCGGGATCCTTACTAGAGCACTCCTGTTCATATTCGCCCATGAAATGTAAACAGGTGCCTCATACCCTGGAACAAGACGCTTGTATGAATTCACAGATGAATTCAATATTGCAGCCGTTTCCTTTGCATGCTTTAGCACGCCACCAATGTAATGCAAAGCAATTTCGCTTAGCTGGTATTTTTTGTCCGGGTCATAGAAGAAATTCTTCTTCTGGTCTATGGACATAAGACTCTGGTGAACATGCATACCTGAGCCATTAATGCCGTATATTGGTTTAGGCATGAAGCTTGCAAAAAGCCCATGCTTGAGCGCAACAGTTTTAATGAGCGCCTTTAACGTCATGATCCTGTCAGCCATTGTTAAAGCGTCTGAAAAACGTAAATCTATTTCATGCTGTCCAGGTGAGACCTCATGGTGCGATGCCTCAGGGTCATAACCTATCATATCAAGGTAAAGGAGAATTTCCTTCTTTATTGCCTCAGCCCTATCAACGGGTGTATAATCAAAATAGCTACCCCTGTCACTGGGAACAGGCTCTGGCTCGCCATATTCGTTCATTTTAAAAAGGAAAAACTCAAATTCAGGGCCGGTGAAGAACTGATAACCCATATCATTTGCCTTTTTTAACATTTTTTTAAGCACAAATCTCGGATCGCCAGGAAACTGTTCGCCTCCGGGCGTATGTATGTCACAGATAATTCTCGCAGTCTTTATGTTTCCGTCATACCAAGGCAGAATCTGGAACGTGTTCAGGTCTGGAATTCCCCTCATATCAGATTCTTCTATGGTAGCATAACCAAGAATGCTTGAACCGTCAAAGAGAACACCATCATCCATAGATTTATCAAACTTTGATGACGGGACTATTACAGTCTTGACCGTGCCTAGAACATCCATGAACTGCATCTGTATGAATTTCACATTCTCTTTTTCAAGAATTTTTTTTACCTCTTCTCTATCCATAATGTTCGTATTATTTGATTGATATTAAAAACTATCGTTCTGATTTTAAAAAATATGTCTGAATCACGGAGCTAATGATGAAATATTCACAATGTAATCATCATAATATTTATCGAGAATCTTTTTAAGTATTTTTTCTCTATTTTCTAAGTACTCGTTCTTAAGTTCACCGAATATGTACCAGTCATAATATTTACCGGAAACGAACAATGACTTTCTTATCTTTCCTTCAAGAACCATGCCATTGTCCATAAGAACCTTATGGGCTCGCTTGTTAAATTCAGCGCTCCATGCCTCCACTCTTTCATAGTTGGAAAAATAGAATAACATTTCCATTAAAGCTAGTGTCACAATTTTACCAATTCCTGAATTCCAGTATTCCCTTTTCAGGAAAAGGCCAATGCCCGCTCTTTTCATAGGTCCAGGGTTCTCGTATATAGATGCAACACCTATAGCCTTACCGTCGGCTGTTTCAACAGTGAACCTCCTCCTCAGGTTCTTTTTCATGTCCTCTTCGTATTCCTGGATAACCTCATCCATGGTTTTAAAATTCAGGGGAAGGCCCCTAGCATAAAGGGTACCCTGCTCATCATTCTCCAGCTCATGCACCAATGTGAGATCATTTCTCTCAAGCGGCCTTAATCTTAAATTTGCTATCCTAAACATAAAGGTCCTTAATTACCCTGACCTTGCTCTCCATAAGCCTTAGCAAACTCGGTTTGTATATCCTTGTATTTGTCCTCGAGCATTTTCTGCTGCTTCTCTAAAGTTTTTAGTCTTACTTCTAGTGTTTCCTTCTCGTCGAGAAGTTCCTTTTTTAGATTCTCAATGTCTTTGACTGAAATAAGTATTGATCCAACGCTTTTGAAAACAGTGGTATCAGATCCTGTCTTGTTAAGTTCCTCTAAAGTTTTTGCAATTTCTTTTACTTTCATATCTAGCTGATATCTCTGCGTGACCACGCTTTCAAGCTGCTGCTGCAGATTCTGAGCCTGCTTCAACTTTTCCTGAAGATACGGTGTAAGATTCAAATCTACCATTCATACCATCTCCAACAATTTCATTGATAGGTTAATCCATCTCATATATGAGTTTATTGCTGCCCTCAGGGCATTCACATCCGATGCATCAATTGTTATTTTGAGACTTTTGTTACCATCTTCTATGGTAATAGATGTCCTGGGAATGTTCCTCTCCCCCTCCACCTTCAGCGCTTCGTAAATTATTTCAGAATTCTCCGAATCTATTCTTATTTCAACCTTGTTCATCATTTTTTCAGGTTTTCAATGATCTTCGGTATTACTGCATAAAGATCTCCAACTATGCCGTAATCACATTCGTTGAATATAGGCGCATTCTTGTCCTTGTTTATGGCTATGACTGTTCTTGATCCTCTCATTCCCGCAATGTGCTGTACCTGTCCTGATATTCCGCAGGCAACGTAAACCTTAGGCTTTACTCTCTTTCCTGAAAGACCCACTTGTCTTTCTTCGCTCAGCCAGTGGTAATCTAGGCAAACGGGCCTTGACCCACCTACCTCACCATGAAGTGCATCTGCAAGCTGTTGAATCACTGCCAAACCTTCCTTCTTTCCAATGCCTCTTCCTGCGGATACAATTATATCAGCCTTTTCAAGATTAACACTGCTCTTGGGCTTTTCTATTTCATTAACTACCTTAATCGCTGATTCCTTTTCAATGCTAATTTTCGTTTCTTGTGATGAAGAATCGACCTTCTGTGGATCGATCAATCCAGGCAGAACTGTAAAAATCCTTGCACCAGATTCCTCCCTTATTACGGTTTTTCCGCCAAAGAAAAACCTTTCTGTTGCAATAATGCTATCCTTCGGCTCAATCTTCATAACTTCTGTAATTGCCTCTAGATGCAGAATCTCTGAAAGCAGGGATGAAATTTCTCTTCCCATGGCGGACGATCCGATTATTATTAAATCGTATCCATTGGCCTTGAACATTTCAGCAAGCTTTTCTGAAATGTTATCTACGTATAGATTGTTACCCTGAAGCCTGTATAAGTTCTTTGCCCCGTAATTAAGAAGATTTTCATTGCTTGTGGTATAGAGATCCATTTCAAATGTGTTCCTGAACAATGTGAGCATCTGTGATGAAAGATCTGCTTTTTCCGAAAATATCATCGCTTTCATTTTACCTCCCCCTTTAAAACTTTCGCCACCTCAGCAACTCCTTTGTCAACGTCCTCGAATACAAGCCTCTTCCTGTCACTCTTAGGTGCCTTGTTCCATATCACCTTTTTCGTAGCCTTAGCGCTTACTGGAATCTCTTCAATTTTCATGGGCTTTCTTCCAGCTGCCATGATCTGAATAAGCGGTGGAAGCCTTGGCTCGTTTATTTCCTGTTCCACCGACACGAGGGCTGGAAGATTAGATTCGAGAACAAAATTCTTATCCTCGCCAGTTCTTGTGATCCTTACCTTCCTTTCTGCCATCTCAAGCTTGATCGCATTTCCCAGCAGTGGAAGCGAAAGTTTCTTTGCTACTTTGCCAGGAACTAGACCTGTATAGCTGTCTGCAGACTCATTACCCATTATTATTATATCGTATTGAAGGCTAGATATTTTCTTTGCCAGAACCTCGGATGTGATCTCTGGGTTGTTCTCCTTGTAGCCTTTGATAATTATGCCCTCATCAACGCCCATGGCTAGAACCTCTTTCATTCCAAGTGTAGCCTGGTCACCGCCGAACGTAATACCTAAAACCTTTCCACCGTGCTTCTCCTTTATTCTTACAGCTTCCTCAATTGCATTTTTGCTAAGATCCTCAAGCCTGTACGGAAGATTCTTCAATATTGGTTCCTGAGTGTTCTCATCCACCTTCATCTGGTCTATGTCCAAAATTTGCTTAAAGCAAACTATTATGTTATACATAAAAAATCACCCTATCTTTTTCAAACTTTTCTTGTATCTTTCAGTGAAAGATACATAAATTTTCTTGAACTCTATCCATTGTTTCTTGTAATCCTCTGTCACCTTTGTCTTTGGTTGAGCTGGAATACCGGCAACCACAGTCTCTGGATCGACCACCTGCCTTATTTTTACTACGCTTCCCTCAGCAAGAACTGCCCATGTTCCAACTACAGCATAATCGGTTATAACTGATCCCATGCCAATCACCACATAATCGTTTACCGTGGCAGTGTGTACAATGGATCCATGGCCAATCGTTACCCACTTTCCAATCTTTGTCATTTCTCCAGGTCTTGCATGAATCACCACGTTGTCCTCAACCGCGGAGTTCTCGCCAATCTCAACGGTTCCGTAATCACCTCTGATAGTGGCATTTGGCCCTACCCAAACTCCATCAGATATTGTTACCTTTCCAATTACAACGGCAGTTTCATGAACATAAGCTTTGTCAGAAATTTTTGGAACTCGTCCTTCAAACTCGTAAATCATATACTCTGAAAATGGAAAAAAATATTTAAAATATTTTTTATTCTTTAGTAAAAATATTTCAAAATTTTTCAAAAATTCAGACATTTTAAGAAAAGTTTATTATGGATTTTTTCGATACTACGTTTATGACTGCTTATAAATATCAGCTGAATATTAGAAACATTTTACCACCGACGCTTAGAAATTTCCCTGATCAGGAGATTGTTTACCAGGATTTGAAAAAATTCACGTTCAGGGAATTCTATGACAGGATAGGGAGAATAGGAAGTGCTTTGATAAATTTAGGAGTAAGACCCGGAGATAAAGTAGCAGTGCTTGATTGGGACACG
Source organism: Thermoplasmata archaeon (assembly GCA_049967595.1). GTDB lineage: Archaea > Thermoplasmatota > Thermoplasmata > Thermoplasmatales > ARK-15 > ARK-15. The sequence continues at coordinate 10,137 of JBMFSK010000014.1, read as the reverse complement.
AACCATTACATGGAAAGCTATTTTGCAGTGCCTATGATAGGTGCGGTTCTGCATACAGTGAACATTAGATACCCTCCCGAGCTCATTTTCTACACTATGCAGCATGCTGAGGATAAATATGTAATCATAAGGGATGAGTTCGTACCTATTATAGAAAAGGCAGCTCAATTGTTTGATTTCATAAAGGGCTGGATTATCTATTCTGATAAAAATGAGGATGTAAAGACTGTGCTTGCTCCAAAATATAACTATGAAGAACTTCTGTCTTCATCGGAGCCTTTGGATTTTCCAGACATTGAAGAGGATACACAGGCCACAATATTTTATACATCAGGTACAACAGGATTGCCTAAGGGCGTTACATTTTCACACAGGAACCTTGTTATGCATGCTACGGCCCTTGCAATGGCAGTTCACAAAGAACCTCTTTATGTTACAGATAAGGATGTATTCATGAGTCTCGTACCCATGTTCCATGTTCATTCTTGGGGCCTTCCTTATGTAACAATGACTACAGGGAATAAATACGTTCTGCCGGGAAGATATGATGTTAAAAAGATTCTGGAAATGATCAAAAATGAGCATGTATCACTATCACTGATGGTACCATCAATTCTTTACATGATTTTAACACATCCGGAGGTGGAGAATTACGCTAAATATCTAGAGGGTTGGAAAGTCGTGATTGGTGGAGCAGCACTTCCTAAAGGACTTGCAAAAATGGCGGAAAAATATGGTATAAATACCATAGGGGGCTATGGCCTCTCTGAAACATGCCCCGTTCTGACCATCGCCCTATTCACTGACAAAATAAAGAAAATACGAGATGAGGAAAGGTTTGATTATAAAATCAGTACAGGCATACCGATTCCGTTCGTGAACATCAGAGTGGTTGATTCTCTGGACAAGGATGTTCCATGGGACAGCAGCACCATAGGAGAGATTGTTGTTAGAGCACCATGGCTCACGGGTGAATATTACAAGGATCCTGAAAGAACGGAAGAGCTCTGGAGAAATGGTTGGCTCCATACAGGCGATCTCGCTGTTGTAGATTCCATGGGGTACATTCACATAGTTGACAGGGAAAAGGATGCTGTTAAGAGTGGAGGGGAGTTCATTCCCTCACTGCTTCTGGAGAATATAGTTTCCGAGGTCCCAGAAGTAGGTGAAGTAGCCCTTGTTGGAAAACCTGATCCGAAGTGGGGTGAAAGGCCTATTCTCTTCGTTACAGCTAAATCACCTCTAACCAAGGATAAGATTTATGATCATCTGAACAGATACATTGAGACTGGCAGAGTGCAGAAATGGTGGCTCCCTGATGATATCATATTCATAGAATCCATGCCAAAGACAAGTACTGGAAAGATAGACAAAAAAGAGCTGAGAAAAAATCTTTAATTTTTTATCTTTTTAACGTAATAATTATAGCCTAAATAATTCTCCTTTTTTATCAACCCTTTTTTGATTAGCATTTCAAGATCTTCCCAGTATATGCCTTTATCAATGAGAATCTTCCTTAAAACATCCTCCCTGATTGGATGAACAGAAATGATGTTCATTATATCGCCAAGGGTGTTCTCAAGTGTTACAAATTCCTCACCTTCAAAATCGGTTAAGGTTTCCACATTATCAATGAATTTTTTGAACGTTTCATAAGCGTCTAAAATAGATCTTTCATCCGGTATTTTGACAAAATCGTATGCAGGTGGCCTAGTGGGTACGGAAATGTAAGAGATTGATGTTTTCAATTCTCCAATGAATAATGCTGTTTCATCAAAATCCCTATCGTTAATGTCCTTGACAAGCATGGTCTCAGTAGCAAGAATACCATGATAATTTTTTGAGAATATTTTTATTCCTGAAAGAATTTCATTCAAATCCAAATCTCTGAAAGGCACATTTAATTTTTTCCATATGTCATTCCTAACAGTATCTATCTTTAATGAAACAAAATCCGCGTTGTAAAGGGAATTACGCACATCCTCGTCCCAGATCAGCGATGAATTGGTTATTACTGCTATTTTTATACCGAGATCCCTGAGAGCTTGAATCTCCTTACCTATGTTTATATCTAGAGTCGGTTCTCCATCTGGGACGAATGTTAAATAATCTATTCTGATATTCTTTTCCCTGAGCTCCTGAACTCTTTTCTTTATTGATATGACAATTTCTGAAGGATCGTAAAACATCCTCCTTTTTGATGTTAAATCCAGTGTCTTACCAAGCTGACAGTAAACGCAAGAATATGTGCATGTTTTTGGCACAATATTGTTTATGCCGAGGCTCCTGCCCAACCTTCTCGAGGGTACAGGGCCAAATGAAAATTCCATAAAAAGCAAATGCATTATACCTTTGTAAATTTTGCTGCCATCATACCGAAGTATGTGGGGCAAGAATATTTAATCTCATCAACTCTGAATGAAGACCTGTTCAATATACCGATAAGGATCAATATTTGCCAGAAGCTGTCTGGTTTTGCCCGTTCAACTATTTTTTCATCAATATCTGCCAAATCAGCTATTCTGTTGTTCAGGAATGAATTCATGACCATATCATCATAGACCTTGGCAAATTTACTGAAGCCATATGGCCCATCTTTTCTGTGAGCATGGGCGTTGTCAGCACTGACAATAATACCAATTTCTTTGTTGTAATTTTCTGAAATGTCTGCAATAATTTCACCAAATTTTATTAGCGCAGCTCTCTCAATTTTCCTTGCAGGAGAGATTAAAACAATCCTTTTCACATTTTTGAAAAATTCCAGGGGTATTGAAGTACCCCAATCAAGAGGTATCCGGGAAGCATCACCCTCGAGCGCTCCGTAGTTTACTTCTACTATGCTTAAATTACGTTTCTTTGCTTCTGCATAAATAAGATCTGCAAGCTTCCTGTCCGTTATATAATCTTTCCCATTAGAAACATGCTCTGATATTATGACTGAAATGTGGTCCATTATCCTAATATTGTGAGGTGAGATTACTATAAATTCGTCCAAGTCTTCTGCGCTCGTCCCGATTATTTCCATTATATTCTTTAATTCCTTCGTATCATTGTCTTTTGGATTAAAAACCTCATCACCATGAGGCATCATAGTTAGAAATTTTAACATCATGAAAATTTAATAAGCATGTGTTATATTTAATTTACCATGAATATTCAGTTACTGAGTATCTCATTACCTGAAAACATAAAAAGGGAGGTATTTCTCGGGAACATTTCAAATGCAGAATACATGATCAACAGTTACATTAAAAATTCTAAGGACGAATTGTTAAAAGAAAGGCTGAAAATAGAGCTTGAGAGGTTAAAAAGACTTAACAGCGTTTTTAATCTGAAGAGAAAAGATATAATTAGATCATTAAAAAATAACGTAAGGGATTTTGATAATACAGAACTTGAAAATCTTATAAAGGATGGTCTTGTAGATAGGGTATTCATAAACGGTGAGGAACGTTTTATGGAAAGAGCTGTTGACAACGTTTTTTTCCTCAGCAATGAAATGAGGAAAAGAAGGATTTCTCCTAAAAAAGAGGATAATGAGCTTCTCCAGAACAGAATAAAGAAGATTATAGAGGGAGATGTTTCATCTTTTAGGATTACTGCAGGCATTGAGATTGATCTTGACAAAGAAGCACCATACCATGTCTGGCTTCCAGTGCCTATGGAAAATGAAACTATTTCGAATGTGAAAATATTGAAGACATATCCTGAAAAGTACAGGATATCTGAAAATTCTAAACAGAAGACTATAAATTTCTTTGATACAGAAAAAAAATTTACAGTGGAGTTTTCATACGATATATCAGAAACAAAACTTTCAAGGAAGGGATCTTCAAATATTACAGAATTCTTGGACGAAAAAAAGCCACATGTTGTATTTACAGAGCATTTGAGATATTTAACTGATAAGATCATCGCCAGTGAGGAAAGCGATTATAAAAAGGCCTGGAAAATATATAAATGGATTACTGAAAATGTTTATTATTCGTATGTTCCGTCTTACATTTATTTTGATAACATTAGCGAATATACGGCCACGAACTTGAGAGGTGACTGCGGCTTCATGGCCATTCTTTTCATCACCATGTGCAGGATTGCAGGCATACCGGCAAAGTGGCAGAGCGGCTGGTATATCACAATTGAAAAAGCCACACCACATGACTGGGCACAGGTCTATATAGACGGCTATGGCTTCATCCCTGTAGATGCATCATTCGGCAACGTGCTGAAAGGCAATAACAAATTCAGGGACTTCTATTTCGGTAATCTTGATGCTTTCAGGATGATCGCAAATGAGGATTTCCAGGAGAAGTTCGATCCGGAAAAAAGGTACATTCGATTAGATCCAATAGATAATCAAGTGGGCGAAGTTGAAACGGAATCTGGAAACATTTACGATTTCAGGAGCAGAATTTACGTGAAGTCATTTGAAAAGATTCATTGAATTATATACTTGATACCTGTATCATCCAAGTATTTAAGCAAATCTATCAACGCCTTATCAAGCTTTTCTTCGGCGAATGAATAATCTTCAGCCCTAGTTGCAAACGTGATCACCATTTTCCTCTCATTGTTAAGCTTTCCTGACCTTGATTTAACATAAACGCCATGAGATTTTGAAATATTTTCCAGAATTTCCGTAATTGTGGACTCATCCCTGTGGTCAACGAAAACATTCTTTTCTTTGTATGTCCAAGAACCGAATTCCTTTAATATTATCCTTTTAACTTCTTCATCAAACATTGTTTTCATTTCTGAGGGAACACCAGGCAATGCAAATAACACTGTTTGATCGATTTTGAGCATTATTCCCGGTGCTGCACCTGAAGAATTTTTAATTGGCACAGAACCCTCAGGCATTATAGCCATCTTCTCCCTGTTCCTGTTAATTTTATTATCACTTATTATTCCCTTCTCATAGAGTAAGTCATATCTTTTGCTCACCATACTGAGCGCTTCTTCGTTCAGTTTCAACTGCCTTCCTGTGGCCTCTGAAACAGCCTTCAATGTTTTGTCATCGTAAGTGGGCCCGAGGCCACCCGTTATGATTATTATATCAATTTTTAATGATATTAATCTCCTTATGTGTGCAGAAATGCTTCCTATATCATCTCTGATGAAAATTATTTCTCTTGTGCTGAATCCTATATAATTCATCTCTTTGCAAAGCCAAAAACCGTTCTCATCATTTACTGTACAGTTAAGAACTTCATCGCCCGTTATAATAGCGGAAAAGTCTCTCATACATTTTCTTAATTTCGTCCTAGATATTATTCTTTTTTCTTAACTGAAAAAAGATAAATTTAATTTATTGTTTTGCTTTTACCGTATATAGGTGAATTCCATGGCCGTTGCGTTAATGAACATTAATGTATTCCTGGAAACAATACTCGTGTTTGCCGTAATCGTGCTTTTTGCAGGTGGTATAGTATTTTATATTATTGGTACTGATAGCATGAAAAAGAATGCACTCTACATGGGCATAGCAGGTCTTGTACTTTTAATTGCGCTTGCCCTAGTTGGAGCATATTTAGATGGCTTGAGATTCTTTGCTGTGAACATATTGGTTCCTGTGTTGTTCTATCTGGTGGCGATGCTCATAGGAGCTGTAATAGGAGCAATAGGATATATTCTAATGCTCTTAAAATAAGCCCTTAATTTTTTCTATTATCCTTGCCGTCATTCCCCAAATTATTTCATTTTTGTAGAAAAAGCATTTTTCTCTCGATGCCTTTCCGTCAATTTCTATTTCTGTATAACCTCCCTGAAGATCTTTAAGGTTTGGAGTAAAAAGGTACTGTACCTCATCCTTCTGCGGCACAAGGCTTTCAAATTTTTTCAAGTAAGATAAAAATGGATAAACATTAAGGGATGGCATGTTCTTTGGATGCTGAACTTCAAGACCTCCAAGTATTACGATGTTCCTTATTCCAGTTTCCTCATTAAGTTCCCTGAGAGCTGTGTTCATTATATAATAATCATACTTTTCAAAATGGCCTCCTGGAAATGATACCTGGCCAGACCAGGGATCGTTCTCATTCGTTACCCTCTTTTCAAGAAGTATATTGAAGTAATCATCAATTATAACACAAACAGCAGCATCTTTTCCATACGTACCTTTAACGTTTGTGTAATCCATCAATTTTTCAGATATTTTTTCTAGATCTAACATTATTTTACATAATAATTCTACTATGATTTTTATTTTTCCATTTCATCAGCTTTAATGGGATTTATATTTTTAAGATCAGAACGATTTCCTTATCAAATATTCCATAATTTAAAATATTTAATTCTAATTTAAGTTTTTAATGAAAATGGGTATTGCGAGAAAAATTCTTACGTACATCCTTTCGATTTCAGTAATATTTATATTTTTGCTGAACTTTGTTGCAATGCTTATTATATCATACATGGGTACAATGGCCGGTTCAATAGTTCCTTTTTATATTATTGCGATACCTTTGGTTTTTGTCAGTATACTTCCACCACAATATGAAATTTACTGGATCACCATTCTAGTGATCATTATAACTATAGTTCTTTTTTATTTAATAATAGATTTTATTAACTGGACACGGAGTCTTAACAAAAAAGAGATACCTGAAAATGGAGAAAGGTTTGGTGTATTTACAGAATTAATAATTGTTGTAATATCTTTTACATATTTAACTTACTTCATTTCGATAATTATATCTAATTCAAGCTCCCCGTTCGGCAATCCCACAAGCGGCGTACCTACTAACTATCTGTTGCTCACACTCCTCCATGCACCTGTATGGGAGGAATTTGTTTACAGGGGATTAATTCTCGGATTACCTCTTTACATTATTTCTTACGCCGGTAAAATACCCTGGTACAGGGCAATTATTGGGGGAAAATTCAACATAAACAGAACGAGCGTGATAATCCTCATAATTTCTGCGTTCTTCTTTGGTTCAGCACACCTTATTTCGTGGGAACCTGCAAAATTCCCGAGTGCATTCATCGCAGGCATTGTACTTGGATACCTGTTCCTTAGGTACGGTATATATATGAGCATAGCTGGCCATTTTGTCATAGATTTCATGGGTAGCTATTCGTACATAAATACGCCATTTTGGACTGCTATGGCGATTATATCCGCCCTCATTCTGATAGTGTGGTTTGTGACCGGTTTCCCATACTATTGGTTTTATATGAGAGATATTTTTCGATCAGGCAAAAAATCATCTTCGCCGGAAAAAACAAATTATGCTCAGAATGTTCAAAGCAATGAAAGCCAGAACTATGTTCTAGGGTACAAAATAATATGCCCAAACTGCGGCTATGATCAGCATACGGTCCTTCCAGATGGAAGATTACAGTGTCAGCGTTGCGGAACGATCTTTTATTATAAAAAGAATTAGAGAGAATCCCAAAGTTTCATTATTTCCTGGGAGCGCATCACGGTCACCATCTTTCTTAGGTTAGTTAGTGATCTTTCATGCGCTTCCCTGTCGCCCGATGATACCGCATCCTCAACTATAACTGGCAAAAATCCTATGTTCATAGCATGTCTGGCAGAGGTTTCAACTCCTATTTCCGTTGCAATACCTGTGAAGAATATTGTCTGTATTGATGCATTCCTTATCATATATTCGAAATTTGTTCCTACGAATATGCTAGCTGTATTCTTGTTAAGAACGAAATCACTAGGCTGAGGCTTGATTTCAGGGAAAATTTCGCCTGGATTGAAACCTCCACGATAAAATATCTTTCTTGCCTGTGATTCGAACCTTTCTGGAAGAGGTGTGATCTTTGTATAAAACACTGGAATATTTTTTGACCTTGCCTTTTCAATTATGGGTTTTAAATTTCTCAGAAATTCATCCTTATTAAATATTGCATTCACTAGCGTCTCCTGAACATCCCAAACGACAAGAACACTTTTTTCAGGTTTTAAAAAATCTTTCAACTCAACCATAAAATAAATCATATCTTTTTTCTATTAAATATTTTTCTCAAATCTGTAAGAATTTTTTAAATATGTTGTATTTTTCTTTAAATCATGAAGAATTTAAAAATCATAACTTTTGACCTGTACGGAACTCTTGTGGACTGGAGAACATCCATTGAGAGAACCTTGAGCTTCATATTACCAGGAAGCGTTGATGAATTTTTTGAAATGGAAATCTATTATTTGAAGAACATGAAAAATTTTGAGCTTTATTCTAATGTATTGAAAAATGTGCTGAAAGATTTACTTGAAAAACATAACATGATTTATGAAAGTGATCTAGGAAACCTTCTTACAAAAATGTTCGCAAAATCTCAATTCTTTCCAGATGCAATTTATGGCCTTTTAAAATTGAAGAAAAATTACAAAACTGCAATCATTTCAAACACTGACCATTCATTAATAAAAATAACGCTTTCCGGCATGGAGGATCTTTTTGATTATGTTGTAACAGCAGAGGATACTGGCTATTACAAACCCGATGAGAACGCTTTCAAAAGGGCGATGGAAATTATTAATGTCAAAAAGGACTTTGTTCTGCACGTTTCCTCATATCCGCAGTACGATCTAGAAACTGCAGAAAGATTGGGAATAAAAAACATCATGCTTGACAGGTATGGCTATTCCTGGCCCAGAAAAATAAAAACACTGGACGAGCTCTTAGGCTTTATTCTCTGACTTTTCATTTCCAAGAGCCCTGAAAAATCTTAGGCTAAACAGGACAAATGCGCCTGCTAACATAAAATCAGCCCAGTATCCTAAATAGAATGAAATATAACCGGATGCAAGCGCACCTACTAACGTACCTACCTGTATCATTGATGTGTAAAAGCCAAGGGCTCTTCCCCTGCCTTTTTCGCCAATAGATTCAAAAACAATAACATTAGAAACTGTGTAAAAAATTGCGAATGCTATGCCTGCAGCTAATGGGTATATGATCAGATTTGAATCAAGAACTACAGTTGCTGTGAACAGGAATGTTATGCCGATCAGGAAATATGATGCCCCTCTTAAAACAAGGGATCTGTAAAGGTTGTAATTCGTAGCTATCATTCTTTTGTTTATTCCAATGTAAAAATAAGTAGAAGTTTGAATTACCATACCTATGAATATGACCAAAAACACTAATGATTCGTTAAGACCTATTACCTTAAGACCCGCTGGATATACAGTATTGAACAATCCTGAACCTATGTAAAATAGAAATATTGCCATGTAAAGATTGTATATCTTTGTTTTTCTGAATTTCTTAAAATTAAAGTTCTTGATTGTTTTTATTATGCTTTCATTGGTAAGCCTGACCCATAAGAACGGAGTCAAGAATATCCTTGAAAGAAATGCATTTAAATTCAGTGCAAACAATTTCCTTTCCTTTCTCTCCTTTGGCTCAGGAATCAATGAATATGTTAAATCAATTGAAATCAGGGAAATGAAAAATAGAACTATTACGAGAAGCTTAACCGGAATTGCAAATGTTGTGAAAAATGATATGCCAAGACCAATGGTCCCTCCAAGGCTTGATGCTAACTGCAAGTTAGAGAACGCCCTTTTCCAGTAATTTTCAGGGATTGTCTCCATTATAATAAGATTTAATGGAGTAGCGTTTGCAGTAATCATGAATGCATAGAATATGTAAATGAGAATAATCTCTAAAGGCGTAGTTGCCCAGTAAAGAATGAGCAGTGAAATTGATAGACCTATGTATGAGATCATGATCTGGATTTTCCTTCTCTGGTATATGTCCGAAAACTTTCCCCATACATATGATGCAAAGATGGATATGAGCGTTCCGCCTGTTATTGCAAATGATGCTTCAATTACAGATCCGCCCTTCTCAAGGATGTACAGCACTACAATTGTGGAAAGCGGACCCATGGCTATGTTTGCGAAAAGCGAAGAATAAACCCAATGCATACGCTGCAATTTTTGTTTTTGCTTCATTTTAATCTCCGAATTTTTTCTTAAAATACATTTATGTTTATATTTCTTGTCATTAAAATACAAAAAAATTTAAAAAAAGAAAAGGAAAATTTTTGATTTTTAGGTCCAAACTGTCTGAACCTGAATTGGTGAATAGAGGCTATAACCCTGAACTACCACATTTGTTAAAATTACATAATTAGAAGTTGTGGATGTTATCAATCCATATGTACCTTCAT
>JBMFSK010000013.1:0-24343 GCA_049967595.1 Thermoplasmata archaeon | reverse complement strand
TTAATAGTCCTGAACATTATTTAATAGATTACCAACTGTGTTGATAAACCTTTCTGTTCGTGTAGGTCTGTGAATCTCCTCCATGAAGGTCTGAGTTTTACAGCTTCCCCAAAACCCCTAACCTTTCTATAAAAATTAAAGTCCTAGGGATTTTAATTTTTCTTTAGTAGGCCTGCCATTTTCGTCCCAACCCCTAGCTTTGTAATAATCATTAAGCAATGTTTCCAATGGTAAAACACTTCCTTTGTTCGGGCCATTCGGCATAGGTTCTTTAGTTAACCTTGGTGGCAATGAATCATCTTCTTTTGTAAATCCTGCATTAAGGTCATAAAGTCTTTCTAAGTTCCATATCCTCTCTCCAGCCTGCATCATTTCTTCAGTAGTATAATTAAAACCTGTTATTACATTTAGAAGGTCCTTGTAATCATCAGCACCAAGTGCAAATGAAGTAAAGAGACATAATCCAGATGAATCTATTACTGCAGTCAGATCCTGAAACATCTTTGTATAAGCACCTTTGCCTTCTACCTTTAGTGGATCTAGCTTCTCTGGTAAACCAAGTATTTCAGGAGATATCATGTATCCTCTTACATGACATCCGCCACGGTTACTTGTAGCATATTCTAAACCGTGACCATATGCACCTCTCGGATCATAAGCCGGAAGTTCTTGTTTTTTCGCACTCATTGAAAGCTCTGGATGTCCATAAGAGCTTGTAAGTCTATAAGATCCTTCAGCAAGTTTATTTCCAATACCCTTTCTGAAAGCAATCATTTCAGGAGATTTTACTAATGCTTCTACATTCCCAAACTTTAGTTGTATTCCATCGAAATTTAAGTCCTTAGCATATCCTTTTTCGTTAAGTTCCATTGCAGAAGCAAGTGTTCCACCAAAAGAAATGGTATCAAGACCGTATTTATCGCAGTAGTAATTTGCCTCAATAATCTTTTCAAAATTATGAATGTCAAGATCGGCACTCATTGTCCAGAGTGACTCGTATTCCGGGCCTTCACTATCAAGGTCGTCCAGTTTTGTTATTCTACCGCATGCAATAGGACAAGCAAAACAAGCTTTGTTTTTAATCAGATATTTTTCTGACATAGATTCTCCACTTAATTCATTTGCATGTTCCCACTGACCGAATTGGAAGTTTTTTGTTGGGTAAAGACCCTGAGAATTAATTATATTTACAAGAACAGCTGTACCGTAAGTGGGTAATCCCTGAGCTGTAACGGCATTTTCCTTAATTTTTTTCAGTTTATCTTTTAGCACATTTGTAAATTCAGATCTATCTGCAATTGGAACTTTTCCTGTTCCTCTAACAGCTATTGCTTTTAACTTTTTAGATCCCATTACCGCACCTACTCCGGTTCTTCCAGCTGCTCTATGCTTATCATTTATAATGGCTGCAAATCTAACAAGGTTCTCTCCTGCCGGTCCTATGCAGGCTACTTCTACCTTATCATCTTTTAATTCCTTGTGAAGAATGTCTGTAGTCTCGTGAGTATCTTTTCCCCATAAGTGAGATGCATCTTTAAGCTCCGCCGTTCCGTCTTTGACATAAAGATATTTCGGAGTTTTTGATTTTCCCTCTATTATTACCATGTCAAAGCCAGCGAATTTTAATTCAGGGCCAAAAAATCCACCTGAATTACTTCCTGCTATTGCATTGTTAAGGTAACCTTTTGTTACAACCATGTATCTTCCAGCTGAAGGGGCTGGGGTACCAGTGAGAGGTCCTGTTGCAAAAATTATTACATTTTTCTCATCAAAAGGATCTATTCTTGAATCTTTCACAAGATCCATGTAATATTTAGTGGCGAGACCTCTTCCTCCTATATATTTACGAGCATATTCTTCATTTAAAGATTCAATTTTTATGTTTCCGTCTGTAAGGTTCACTCTTAAAATTTTTCCAATGTAACCACCTAACATAATATCATCACCATAGATTTAATACTATAATGAAATATAAATATTATTATGCTTTATCGAACATAACGAAAAACATACGATACATTTTAATACATAATGTAATTTCCATAACTATGGATCAAGTAGCAAAACCATTACAGATATTACAAAATTCATTAAATAAAAATGTACTTGTATGCGTTAAGGGAAATAAGGAATATAGAGGAATTTTAACAGGCTATGACCAGCATATGAATTTAGTATTAAAAAATGCAGAGGAATTTTCAGATAGCCAATCTAAAGGAACGTATCCTATCGTAGTTGTAAGAGGAGACAACGTAATATATATATCTCCTTCATAAAATGGGGTGAATTTAAATGGGATCTGGTACTCCAGCAATGGGAAAAAAGAATAAAAACAAGACACATATTGTATGCAGGAGATGTGGCCATAGAACTTATAATGTAAGGGAAAAGAGGTGCTCATACTGTGGATTTCCTGCCCCAAGAATTCGTCATTATGCCTGGGCAAAAAAGAAATGACCATTGTGGCGTTGTGGGATTTGCAGGTAAATCAAACGTTTCTTTATACCTTTACTATTCTTTAAGGGCTTTACAGCACAGAGGCCAGGAATCTTCTGGTATAGGCGTTTATAATGATAGGATTCTAGTTATAAGAGGTATGGGGCTTGTAAATGAAGTATTTTCTGTTGATTCCATAAAAAAGTTAAATTCCAATGTTGGAATTGGTCACGTCAGATATTCAACAGCCGGATCATCAACAATAAATAATGCACAGCCGTTTTTAATTCACGGATCTGTAGGTGACATGGCAATTGGCCATAATGGTGAAATTGCAAATGCATTGGATCTAAAAGGTTTTTTAGAAATGCAGGGAATCTCATTCAACACAGAATCTGACAGTGAAGTAATTATTAGATTATTATCATATAACATAAGCAAAATGGGAAACGTAATTGAAGGAATAAAAAAAACTATGTCAATGCTTATAGGGTCCTATTCTCTAGTCTTGATGATAAATAATAGAGTATTTGCAATAAGAGATCCCAATGCAATAAGACCATTGGTTTTGGGGGAAGTAGATGGTTCATTTGGAGTAGCATCAGAAAGCGTAGCTTTTGATACGTTGAACGGTAAGACAATAAGGGATTTAAAACCGGGGGAAATACTTGAACTGACAGAAAATGGGCCTGTTTCATATGGATATATGGATAATGAACATACTGCTCATTGTATGTTTGAATATGTATATTTTGCTAGGGCGGACAGCATAATTGATGGCAAATCCGTTTACGAAGTAAGGAAAAATTTGGGAAGAACTTTGGCTAAGGAAAGTCCAGCTGATGCAGACATTGTAGTTCCTGTACCTGATTCAGGTAGGACTCATGCACTTGGTTATGCAGAGGAATCTCAATTACCTTTTGTAGAAGGACTGATGAAAAATAGATATGTAGATAGAACATTCATCATTCCTGATCAGATGGGTAGAATTCAGGAAATACAACTGAAATTAAATCCTGTCAAAGAGGTAATAAAGGGTAAAAAAATTGTCCTAGTCGATGATAGCATCGTTCGTGGAAACACCATGAAAAAAATAGTAAATCTTCTAAAAAGTTCGGGTGCAAAAGAAGTTCATGTAAGGATTGGATCACCCCCAATTGTAGCACCTTGTTATCTAGGCATAGATATGAAAACAAGAAGTGAATTCATTGCTTCAGGGAAAAGCATAGAAGAAATTAGAAAAATTATAAATGCTGATTCTCTTGCCTATTTAAGCATTGATGGCCTTATAAAAGCAATAGGCTTTCCAAAAGAGGACATGTGCTTAGGCTGTCTAACAAGCATATATCCAGTAAAGATAAAAGGAGAAAAATATAGAGATCAAAAATCACTTGATAACTTTTGAAAAACTCTTCTTTGCATTTTCCAAAAATTCCTTATTTTCTAAACCTTTGTAATAGTCTATCCTAGATGCAATAGCTATTTTGCCTGCTAAGACCCTAGCCCTTTTTCCCCTTTCCTTTGAAGAATGAACATATGGATGTTTGAAAATTATTCCGTGTTTAGGGCCAGGAACATTCTTTTTCCTAGACATATAAAATGCTTTTCCTGCGCCGAGAATTTGAATTCTCCCTGCAGGAGAATTAGCCAAATTTTTGATTCCGTTCGATAGCAAGATTAATTCTGAACCAAGAATGGGTCCAGCAATGCTTTCTAGATTAGGATATTTATCCTTCATTATGGTCTCTATATGATTTTCTAATCCTTTTTTTAAATTTTCTAAAGATTTATAATTTTTTACAATTTCTGAAAAAATCGCTTTATCGAGTTCATTCATTGGTAAATCGTTTTCTAAGATCTTTTTTAAATATTTTTCCTCTGAAATAGAATATTTGGTAAATGGATCGTAAATCTCATACCAGTTCTGGAAATGATTTTTATAATCATTCATTATTTTTTCAAGGGTATGATAAAACTTAATCGTTTCCATCAACTTCAATTCACTTTTATCTGTCTGATACAAAAGGCTTTTTCCATATTCAATGAGAAATTTTTGTAATTTGTAATCTGAATTTGAATTTTTTAATTCCACCTGTGGACCATATTTAATATAAAAATCACCTAAAAAAGAAAAATCTTTTTTTCTAATTGAGGTGAAAATGTTTACTATTTTTTCAACATCGTCAGGAAAATTGATTTCTTCTAATTTTCCATCTATTTTACCAATGGCCTTGTTCCAATATATTATAATCATATGATTTATGCATTAATCTTAACAATATGAAACTTTTCATGGGTTTTTCCAAACCTTTGGATATTTACCCCTTTCAATTAAAACATTAAGCATTTTTAGAACTGGTTCTTTACCTTCGAAATCCAAATTTTTGTTTAGTTTTCCTATTCCAACAAGTGTATTTTCTCTTGTAAAAACTGCCACAAGGTCGTTAATATTCAAATTACCTGAAACTTCTTCTATTCCTTTTTTATAAAGAGGAGCTCCATAGGCGATTGATTCAACGGCAGTATCTTTTAAAATAATTTTTGGTAAAAATGATACCAGTTCATTTCCTGGCCTCAATATTTTCATTAATAATTTTTCATCTCCATCTTTATAAAATTCTATTGCATCCTTAATATCCTGTAGTGTATAGGAGTTTTCCTCAGTATACGGGCCTGTTCTTGTTCTTCTAAGCTCTACCATGTTACCACCTGTGCCAATTGCATCTCCAATATCAACGCATAATGTTCTAATATATGTACCAGATTCTGTTAAAGCCCTGAAAAGTATTTCTCTTCCTTCTATCTCCAAAATTTCAAGTAAATGTACCATTCTTTTTCTCTGCTTCCTTGATACTGCTGCCCTTACAGGAACAGTCTGATAAATCTGCCCCGTAAATTCAGAAAATACCTTCCTTATCCTTTCTTCATCCGTATTACTGTGTAGGTACATAAGAACAACATATTCCTTATCTTGAAGATGGATTATGTTGATTATTCTGGTTGCTTTATTCAGTCCTATTGGTAGCACACCAGTAACATGTGGATCTAATGTTCCAGCATGACCAACTTTTTCCACCTGGAACATTTCCCTTACCCAAGCACTAACCTGATGACTAGTGGGGCCGTAAGGTTTGTCAGCTATTACAAATCCAAATTTCTTTCTTTCCTCTATTTCATCCATTTCTTTGCACTTTCCATTATCAAATCAACTATATTTTCCGGTGATAAATCATCTGTATTCAGAACCAAATCATAAATTGATAAATCTTTAAAATCTATTCCATAGATGTTCATGTACCTTTTTATTTCACTTTCCTCTCTTATGGTCAAATTTTGAATTGTAGTCTTTTCCCTTTTGTTTATCCTTTCGTATCTTTTGTTTCTGTTTGCGTTTAAATATACCTTAAATGCATTAATGTTATTCTTTTTAGCGAACCAACCAGCCAGTCTGGAATCTATCACCATATCATTTCCTTTCTTCATTATTTCCAAAATTTTTTCATCTATGTTGCGATCAATACTATCATCCTTCTCAGCGATTTTTGAAAATTCTTCAACGCTCTTTCCAAGATCCTTTGCCATTGATCTGAATATGTTACCGCTAGAAACTAATGGTAAATTCAATTTTTCGGATAACATTTTAGCAACTGTCGTTTTTCCAGAACCTGGAGGACCACTTATTATAATAATCATATTTCCCTCAGCCTTTTCCTGAACTCATAAAGCTTGAAAAGATAGGTAATAAAATAGCCTAGTGGGAATGTGAAAAATGAATAAAGTATCAACCAATATGGAAACATGGAAATTCCACCTGTGATATCAATGCCGCTGGGCCATGTCCATGGCATTGCGAATACCCTGAGATATCCTGGTATTGAATCTAAATAATAGTAGAGCCATGAAAAAATCGCAATAACGATTATCAATGTCACGATCATAGGTTTCATCTGTTCCTGGGATATTTTCATCTGATCAACCATAAGCTTCTGCTGCACTTTCTGATATTTTTGCACTTTGCCTATATCACGAGTTCTATATGCATCTCTTACCTTTCGAGATATGTATTTAGTCTTGTGTTGAATCCTAGCTGCCTCATACCAGTTAACAAAATAATGCCTGGCATACATATTTATTATTGTAAGCAAAAGACCTGCAAATATGATTGTCAAAACTGGAAACTTGCCTCCGAACCCAAGAAGTGGAGTAAAAACATAACCTACACCAACTGCAAGCGCATTCCTGAATCCAGGAAAAAGAAGTATCATCATTATAACCATAAAGAAGGCAAAATAGATACCAGTCATCGACCCTACAGGATTTGCCTGTTTTTGTTCAGCCATGTTCAATCATCTTTACAAATAAATCTACAGCTTCATTAACTTTTCCTTCCTCGTTTTTTATTAATACCACAGTTGCTCCTGTCAATACTGAACAAGCCGCTGCAAAGTATCTGTTCATGTTCTGGTGCATTTCTATACCTTGAATGCCCTCTGAATCCCTATATCTTGATTGATCCTTCTCTCTTCTTTTTTCTATCATTTCAGGATCTGCCTCTATCAATACAAGTATTGAAGGCTTTATGGCCTTGAGAACCCATTCCGGAAGACCAGGTAAGAATCCTGTTGGCGTTTTTATGCTTATATGTGTGTCTATTATTATATTGTCAAGAGATCCCAGATATTCTCCTGCAATTTTTTGTAATTCTCTTTGTTTTTCTGCGGGTAATTTTCTAATTTCATCTCTATTCTTTACACCAAATTCTTTTGCTTTTTCAAGCATGATATCCCCATAATTAATTACTTTGTAATTTGACCTTGCACTAGCACCATTCATTATTGTTGATTTTCCAACGCCGGGTACACCAGTCACAATTATTTTCATATTATCACCCCTCAAAGAATTGCCTTATAACAGGATGCATCTCCATCAGCTGCTCTTTTCCCATCGCTTCATAGAGTTGTATTACTATACCCACTGTGAGCAGAACACCTGTTCCCGTAGTATTGCCGACCGTACCTATAAGCCCTGCAAATGCTGCAAGAGCCCCGACTGCGGCACCGCTGAATATAGTGATAGGCGGAATATATTTGTTAAGCACACTTTCTATTACTTTAGGTTCCCTTCTGAAACCAGGTATTTGCATTCCGCTGCTCAGGATTTGCTTTGAAACAGCTTCAGCATTCATGTTTGTGGTTTCAATCCAGAACTTAGCAAATAGTATGCTCATTCCTATCATAAATAGTGTATATGCAAGAACGTGTATAACAAACTGCCACTCTGAGTGACCCAAGAAAGCTGAAGCATATGTAGAAGGTTCCATTATAGGCAAAAGCCACTGACCAAGGCCGTTAATGTTGCTTAAGTAATAAGCCAAACCACCTATTGGCGTTGACGTCTGTATACCGTACATTGATGCCTGAGTTGCTGTAGGATATACACCAAGCAATGGGTTATGACCCAACAAAGGAACATGTGCCAATGAAGGACTTGTCCAAAATATTAACGACCACATGGTAATATTTGCCATCAATGCTGATGTCAATATGACTGGTATATTTGATGCATAAAGCAATTTTATAGGATATCTTCCTCTTGCACCTCTTACTCTTTCATGGGCAAGAGGTAGCTCAATCTTTGTACTCTCTGTCCATGCTACAAGGAAGAAAACTATCAATGTCCCAATCAGTGCAACTATACCGTTAGGCATTCCAAATAGGACTGTTTCTATCCTGCCATTATAAAGATCAGCAGCAGAAAAATGGGTTAAAAGATAATATGTCCTAGGTATGGTACCGCTAGGAGGATTCAATACTGATATAGGCTGTGTAGGAGTTCCCGGTATCCAGTTTATGGTACCTGTAATTAATGCCTGAGATACACCTGCAGCTATGAATAAAGATACACCTGAACCTATACCCCATTTGCTAACAAGCTCATCCATCATGAAAAGGAGATATGATCCAAGAAAAAGCTGCAGTACTATAAATGTATCCGCTAAGAATGTTCCATGTGCCGGCCAGATATTGTTCAACATGCTTACAAATGACGAATCTGGGGTTAAATAACCGAAAACTTGAGGTATAGCTTCCACAAATATCATTATTATTACCAGAAGTTTCTGTACACCTTGATAAAGTGACCTATCTTCTTCATTTCCCAAATCAATGTTCAATAGTTTTGCCCCAACAAAAAGCTGCATTATAATGCTTGCCGTAACTATAGGACCTATACCTAAATCAAGAATTGATCCTTCTGCACCAGCCATTATCGCTCTGAAAGATGAAAATACATCAATCATGTTTGATGTGTTAAGGCCGTAAATGTAAATATTGGTCATTACAAAATATAGGATCAGTATCAGACCTGTCCAGAATAATTTTTCCCTGAATCTCACATGCCTCTGGGGTTTTCTTATTACTGGTAACCTTTCTACCAGAGGAAGCAAACCGTATAATTTACTCTTTTTACTTCCTTTGTAAGATGCGACAAGATAAGCAAGATAAAATAACGGACCTACTAAAATTATAAATATTATAGTATCAATCCAATCTTTTATTAAACTATTCCAAAAAGTTTGAATTGAAATTAATGAACCAGTTTCATATGCCTTGTAAACATAAATAGTGAATAAAAAAATTATAAATATGACTATTCCTACTGACCTGTTCCTTGGTATCTCTGTTTCTTCAGGCATTAAGTTCTACCCCACCACCTGCTTCTTCCAGTTTTTTCTTTGCCTGCTTTGATGTTTTTGCAACCTTAACAACAATTTTTTCTGAAACCCTACCATTACCTAAGAGCTTTGTAATATTTGCTTTTGATAGATCCACATGCCATAATTCTCCATCCTTTTTAGCTATGCCCATGTCCGCAAAAAATGGTAGGTTTTCCTGAAGATCAACAAGATTTATAGGTACATCCTCTCTAGATGGGTGATGGCTTGTAAAACCATGACTACCCCAGTGATCTCTGTAGTATTTGTTTAGCCATATCCATTTATGCTTACCAAGACCGGAATTACCTTTTCCACCCTTAAGACCATAGCCTCTTCTACCTTTCATGCCATGGCCATGTCTTCTGTATCCCCTGAATTTTCTACCTCTGCTGTAAGACATTTAAACCACCATCATTCTTTTTATTAATTTATTTATTTCCTTCTGCCTGTAACCTAGGTCCCCGTTCTCTTTAACTGTTCTTTTTGTATTTTTATATCCACCACGGGGGGGATTGAGCCTGAACACTGGTTTTATTTCAGGTAATTTGGAATAATCAACCTTTTTTTCCAAAATTGCAACAGCTAAATCCTCAAAGTTTGTAAAATTAATTTTTTTAAGATACTCATCATCCAATGGTCTGTCTCCTATTAATCTTCCTCTTTTTTTCAATAGTTCAACAAGAGTTTCTTTATCTATTTCACCCCAGGTAATATAGTCCTTCGATTTTCTCAGCATGCCTTCAATATATTTATTTTTTGGCAATAATACTAAATGGTTTATTCTATTCAACCTTAAGTATTTAAGCGTCAGTGCAGTTTCCTTTTCTACTCCTGCCCTGCCCCTAATTCTGATCACTGCGTACATTAGATCCACCTCCTTTGTATATTGCCAGATTCAATGTGATCTTTTCATTTAACTTTACAACTGCAGTTTCCATTAAGGCATTGTACGTAGCGATAGCATAATTTACAGTTGTTTTAGTATGCCCTTCGGTGAATCCCCACACGTCCTGAATTCCAGCCAATCTAAGCACATCCTTGGCAACATCTCCTACAGCTAAACCTACACCCCTTGGTGCTGGCTTAAGTATTACCCTGACAGATCCAGATGCTCCTTCAACTTTGAATGGAAGTGAATGAGGTCTATTGCAACCGCATTCCCATGAACCGCATCCTCTTTTTATTTCTATTAAATGCAATTTAGCATTGTCAATCGCTTTCTTGATTATTGGTCCTACCTCTTTGCCTTTTGCCCTGCCTAATCCTACAAAACCATCTTTGTTCCCGATCACTACCGTAACAGCAAATTTAGTTCTTCTTCCTGAATCGGTCATTCTTTGTACCATTTTTATGTCTACCACCTTTTCCTCAAGATTTGGCAGTAGCATATCAACAATTTCAGGTTCTTTCAGGGGCAATCTCGAAGATAATGCTTCCGAAATGCTTGATATTTTACCTTCTAAAACTAGCTTACCAAGTTTTGTCTTAGGTGTCCAGTTTTGAACATCAGCCATGTTTAAACCTCCATCTTTGATTTTATTTCATCCATCTTTGATGCAATACCTTCATCAAGATGCTTTCCTTTCAGTCTATCTTCTTCAGGAAGTATGTCCTGACTGTATGGTATATCCATACCAGCATCGATCATACCTTTCAAGGCTGCGAATAACCTACCGCCCTTGGTAGGTCTTTGCCTACCTATATCTAAGACAGCATTTTCTATATTATTTTTAATAGCCCTTTTACCAGCCAAATAACCTGTTAGATAAGCAGCAGGTACAGATTTAGTCGAAAAATTCCAACCCATTTTCTTCAATTCATTTGATACTGCAGATGCTAATATTCTATCACCTTTTTCGTCGTATAAGGCAATCTGAACAATAGTGTTATTAAGCGTTTTTCTAACTATAGCTCTGGCTAAGCCAGATTTCAACAGATGAAGCCTTTTCCTATAATCAGTTCTATTTTCTCTTCTTCTCCTGAATTTAACATGATATCTTGGACCTTTGCTCATATCATTTCACTACTCCCTTTAAATGGATCAAAAGATGCGCCCTGTTCTTGAACATACCACCTTTTGCATATCTGTAGTATCTTCTGTATGTTTTTTTATCTATTTTCCCTTCCTTCTTTAGATTTCTTAGCTCTCTTCGTATTGACCTTATGGCCTTAACCCATCTTTTCTTCCTTGCAAATCTCGCGTATTTTGTGCCCTTTCTGGATCCCTGACCTTTCCTTAATCCTTTTTTCTTTTGGGCTAAATTTTTCCTTATTCTTGATCTTGAATTTCCTTTTTTTGGTAACTTTTTTATAAGTCCCCTTTTAATAAGATTTTTTACATCATTCCTTGTTATTGCATCTGAAACATCATCTAGTGCTTTTGGATCTATGTAAACTCTTGATTTACCGCATTTCAGTATCTTCGCTGCCAAAGATTTTTGAAATGAAACATCCATAGTTCATTGCACCTCCCTGTAATTTAAAACTTTCAGTCCAAGCTCTTTTGCCTTATTATATATATCTTTTTTCTTTTTATTCCCAACATTTGATGCAATTCTAACTGCATCCTTTTCTGCATTTAGCTTTTCGAGCTCTTTCAAGTTATGTACTAGAACATCCCTGTAACCTGAGGGATGCAAATATCTTACTTTTTTAGGCCCCCTGAAACCTGAATCTACAATTGGTGGCCTGTAACCGCGATGCTCTCTCATTTTAGAATGTTTACCCTTGGGTTTTCTCCATGCAGAACCTAACTTTTTATATCTGAACCACTCCTGTCTTCTGAATAGTGGCCTTGACTTTGCCAAATCCAACTTTATTTTGAAAATCCTTTCCATTGAAGGATCCATTTTTCTCATCATTCATCACCTTTACTGATAATGTATATACCATCCTGAAAGACCCTTGGATCGTAATTTTTTATCCTTGTCGCCCTTTCTATGTTTGCAGATGTTTGCCCCACTTCCTCTATATTTATACCAGTTACGGTCACAATATCGTTTTTTACCTCTACTTTAACGTTACCGTATACTTCTGCCTTTCTAGGGGTTTTTTCACCTAAGAAATTTTCTATGATTATCTCTTTACCCTTTACATTTACTTTCATCGGGAAATGTGCATAAACAATCTTCAATTTGTATAGATAACCATCCTTTACACCTTTAATCATGTTCCTGACATGAGCTCTCCAGGTACCAGCCAATGATAAATCTTTCCTGTTTGGCAGGGAAACGCTAATTTTTACTGTGTTACCTTCCAATTTCATATGAACCCTGTCATCAAGAAATGACCTCTTTATTTCTCCCTTAGGACCTTTAATTGTTAGCTCTCCATCCGAATACTTTCCGATTATACCCTGAGGCAGTTCTATTTTAAATTCCAGATATTCAGTAATTGGCATTTTTCATCACCTCAATATACATAAGCGACTAACTTTCCCCCGAGTCCATTTCTCTTTGCCTCAGAATGTGTCATCAATCCCCTATTTGTGGATATGATTATTATACCAAAATCTTGCGCTGGAAGATATCTAGCCTCAAATTTTTCTATATCTTCTCTTTTAACGGAAAACCTGGGTTTTATAGACCCACAACTATTTATTGCAGGCTGAAGTTTAACTTTAAAAAATCCTCCCTTCATATTGTCAACGTACTCAAACTCTTTTATGTAATTATAATCCTGCATTATTTTAAGAATCCTTCCAATTAATTTGCTTGCTGGCCTTATCTCTACCTCAAGATTACCCGTTTTAACCGAATTTTTTATCATGCTCAATGCATCACTGAGCGGATCATTTTGCATTTATTCATCACCTCAGGAATATTTTTTGAAGCCAATGTCGTTAGCCACTTCTCTGAAACATTGTCTGCATAGATGCAAACCGTACCTTCTAACTATTCCTCTCTTTCTTCCGCATCTCTCACAGCCATCTATTCTGCCATATTTCTTCTTTGGTCTAAGTTTTGGTTGTGCCATTTACTTCACCTCCAAAATTTCAATACCGAAATTCTTTTTCATAAATTCAATTACCTCTTCCTTTTTTATCCTATGCCTTGCTGGTATTTTTCTGAAACCTATTTCCCTTTCCTGAACTCTCTGACCGCCTTTTCTTTTGAATTTAACACTGACATCAAAACCAAAAATACCTATTTCCGGATCATATTTTATATTAGGAAAGCTTGTGTAATCCTTTATACCAAAGCTTAAATTTCCATTTTTGTCAAAAGAATATTGAGGTAATTTTGAATTCTTAACCCACAAAGCTTTTTTTAGAAATTCTTCTGCTCCTTTTTTTCTTAAAGTTACCTTTGTACCTATAGGCTGCTTTTTTCTAATGTTAAAATCTCTAATGGTTGAATTAGAAAGAGTCTCAACAGCCTTTTTTCCAGTCAGTATTTCAATTACTCTTTCGGCTTTTTTTAGCTTTTCTCCGCCTTCACCTACGCCTATGTTAATAACTACTTTTTCTATCATAATGTCCCTCATGGAATTATTACTGTTCATTCAAATTCACCTCCGGCAATTGTATCAAAGGTTTTATTACACCTACAGGAAATACGTAATTCTTCTCTGTTTCAAATCCTTCTTTGAACTTTACCATGTTTGGTGTTACAGCGTTTACAACTTTATATGATTCAATTTTTGCAATCTTTCCTACATTTTTCCCACCAGTTATAAAAGCATAGTTATTTTCAGACAATGGAATATGATCTATTACTTTCCCAGTGGATAAATCTATTTTCAATGCATCTCCAGTATTGTATATTTTTTCATCTAAAAGAATATTCCTTCCGTCGTTTAAATTATATTGGAATTTTTTTGTTTTCATTACTTTGATATTTTCAATTCTTGATAGTTTCCAAGAAGATTCATCGGGTGAAATTTCAACAAGCCTAAGCTTGCCTTTAATATCATATACAACCCTGTAAAATTTCTTTAATCCCTCTATAGAGATCACATCCATAAAACCTACTGGAAACTTATAATCAGTGACAATTTTACCGTTCACCATAATTTTTCTTTGTGCAAGTATTTTTTTTACTTCCCAAAGAGTATCCGAGTAACCTAGATAGTCCCTAATAATCAAAGCTATCGCTAAACTTTCATCGCTAGAATGGGGCCCTGCCCTAGGCTTAACCGAAAATTTATGCTCCTTTCTATGCACCTGTGTTACCTTGCTCAGGTTTAACCTCTTCAGATGTTTGCTCAACTTTCTCACCTTCTTCTTCAATAACTTTATTTTTCAACTGTGCGATTCTTTTAATCCTTTCCATCCTTATTTTGTCAGACAGGTCCAATTTTGTTATTAACACGTTAGAAGCATCTATCCACCTTGGTACCTGTTTTTTATCCGCTTTATTAATTAATATACCTTCAATGTTTATTTTCATTTTTTTAAGATCAACATTTGAAACTTTGCCTTCAAATCCTTTATACATACCCCTCATTACCTTTACTGTATCTCCTTTTCTAACCTGCATGGATCTTACACCGTACCTGTTGTAAAGATCCCTGCTCAAATGTGAGGATATGATTTTTCTTCTTACATGTTTGGGGGCGTTGTAAAGAGATTTTCTCACCTTTGTTGGCTTAACCATACTATTTCACCTCATATAATTGATGATGCAATTGCTGCAATCCTCGGCCATCTTTCTGCAGCCTCTTTTGCTACTGGTCCTTTTATTTCAGTACCCTTGGTTTCACCCGTTTCAGTAACTATCACAGCAGCATTATCTTCGAAAAACACCATTGTGCCATCCGGTCTTCTAAATGGTCTCCTCTGTCTTATTATTACAGCCCTCATCACCTTTTTTCTTGTATCTGGTGTTCCCTTTTTAACACTTACAACAACGACATCCCCTATACCAGCAGCGGGTTGTCTTCTTTTTGTACTGTGATAAGCGAGAACAGTTATAATCTCAACCACTTTTGCTCCAGTGTTATCGGCGCATTCAATTTCAGCACCTGTAGGCAATCCTCTTGTCTGCCTACCCGCAAGAGCCTTCATTTATCAGCACCTCCTAAATTTTCTATAACCACAAAAGATACTGTTTTAGATATGGGTCTGCATTCCATAAACTTTATTTTATCCCCCTCGTTAACTTCAATACAGTCCGGTACATGAGCATGGTACTTACTCATCCTTTTTTCATACCTCTCATATTTTTTGTTGTAATAAAGATAATCCCTTCTCACTACTATAGTTCTTACCATTTTTGCGCTGACCACTTCACCTTCCATTATCTGGCCTCTTACCTTTAAATTGCCATGAAAAGGACAATTATGGTCCTCGCACACTTTTTCCGGTTGTTTAACATCAATACCAATATTCTTCATTTTAAATCACCTTCTTGATACCCTGTCTAAAGGTCTTAATTTGATTTCTTTACCGTAAACAATTTTTCCATTAACTAGCAAATTTACAGAATCTTTAGCTACCTTAATTTCTCTTTTACCTTTTATGTTGATTATATTTTTGGTTTCATCAATAACAGTGCCTTTTACACCTAACAAAAGATGATTAGATGATTCAATAATTTCAATATCCTTACCTATAAGGTTAATCCAAGTCATACATTTACACCTTTTTCTTTGAGCACAGTCTTAAGTCTGGCTATCTGCCTCCTCAGGGATTTTACCCTTCCAGGATTGTGTGGTGCTCCTCCCATTGAGGAAAGACCTCTTTCGTTAAGTAGCTCTGATCCAAGCTCATCCAATTTTTTTATGAGCTCTTCATTGCTCATTGTTCTCATTTGTTGAGCTTTTAGTTCCTTCATTTACAACTTCCTCCTTTGGTTCAATAATTCCTATTTCATCAGGCAATTTAGCATCAGGCGATAGAATTTTAACTGTTACACCTATTATGCCTGGTTTAGTTTTTGCAACAGCGTAACCTACTCTTACAAGCTCTTTAGGTTTGCCTGAATATTTTATCTTTCCAGCAGTTATTTTTTCTCTTTTAGCTCTGTCTCCTCCAAGCTTTCCACTTATTATAATTTGAGCACCTTTGGCTCCAGAATCTAGTATCCTTTTCAATGTTGAATGTGCTGCCCTTCTAAAATGCCATCCTGATTCCAATGCTACAGCCAATTTTTTAGCCATTATATTTGCATTCAGGTTCGGGTTTGGATCATCTTTAACTTCAATTTGCGGATTATCTATGCCAAATTTACTGTTCATTAAATCTGTGAGATCTTTAATCTTTGAGCCTTTTTTACCAATTATAAGACCAGGTTTCTCAACTTGAAGTATTATCCTTGTACCCATTGGTGTTCTTTGTATATCTAATCCTCCAAAGCCCGCGCTATCCGAGAATTTTTTAATGTATTCTTTTAAAAGTAACCTTTTTATGTTTTCCTGGACAAACTTTTTCTCATCCATGCCTATGCCTCCTTTACAATAATTTCAAAATGCACTCTTTCCTTGTAGAATGGTGTGCTTCTTCCCTGCGCTCTTGGCATATTTTTCTTAACTGTAATCCCTTTTTTGGCAATTATTGAATGAATAATTAAATTGTCTACATCCAGATCTTGATTTTCTGCATTTGCCTCTACATTTGCTATCAATTCCAATATATATTTTGACACCTTTACTGGATATCTTCCAGGTCCAATACCCTTCCTATGTGAAACAGAATCAAGATGATTTCTAAATGGAATTGGAGCCTTCTTTTCAACAACTTTTTCGAGATATTCTTTGGCATCTTGAAGCTTCATGCCCCTAAGAAACCTGCAAACTTCTATAGAATCTTTAACCGAGACTGGTGCATCTATTACCCTTGCTTTTGCATGTTTTTTCGGCAAATCCTGTACTGTATATCTCATCATTTTTATCCCTCACTTCAAAGGCACATATTTTGAGGACCTGGTTGCTCCTACACCGGGACTAGAATGTCTTACTTCCTTCCTTGTAAGAACAAATTCCCCTAAAAAATGACCTATCATTTCTGGTTTTATTTCGAATTCTTGAAATTCTTTACCATTGTGCAATTGAACTCTTTTACCAACGAACTGGGGGAGAATTACCATATCCCTGACATGTGTTTTAACTACTTCAAGATCTGGGTCAGATAATTCCTCAAACGCTTTCATCTGCTCACTATTCCATTCCCTTTGCAACGACCTTCTAGCCCTGGAAGGCATAATGGGTATCAGTTCATCCAGCTTCATATTTACTAAATCATCAAGTGAATACCCTCTATAAGTGAACTCTTTTGCCCTTTCCAAAGCTAACTTTTGTGATTTTCTTCTTTTTCTTCTAGCACTTTTTTCTGATGTCACCATTTTCTTTGCCATTCAGATCACCTCTTCTTTCTCTTCGGTGCAAACCTACCAGCCTTCCTTCCTGGTGGGGCATTCTTTGAAACTGTACTTGGCCTTCCTATATGCTGATGGTTTCCACCACCATGTGGATGGTTTACTGCATTCATAGCTACACCTCTTACTGTGTAAGGTTTCTTTGCCTTACTTTGAAGAGCATGTATTTTATTACCGGCCTTGAGAAAGGGTTTGTCTGTCCTACCAGATCCGGCTAGGATACCTATTACTGCTCTGCACCTTGGATCAATTAATTTGAATTTACCCGATGGAAGTTGAACCGTTGCCATCTCACCATGTGAAACAATAGTAGCATAGGCTCCAGCGGCTCTCACCAACTTTCCTCCATCTTTTGGTTGCAATTCTATATTATGGATAGGAACACCTTCAGGAATGCTGC
This sequence comes from Thermoplasmata archaeon, assembly GCA_049967595.1. Lineage (GTDB taxonomy): Archaea > Thermoplasmatota > Thermoplasmata > Thermoplasmatales > ARK-15 > ARK-15. The sequence continues at coordinate 6,477 of JBMFSK010000013.1, read as the reverse complement.
CCAATGGCAGTATATTTCCATCCTTTATAGGAGCGTTTATTCCAATTTGAACTTTTTCACCTACAGAAATTCCAGATGGTGCAAGCATATAATAATAATCATCACCAAATTTAACTACCGCTACAGGTGAAGAATGGTTAGGATCATTCATAATATCAAGAATTAAACCTTCACCTTTTTCTAACCTTGGATGGCTTATTTCAGCTACATATCTATGAGAAGGTGCTCTATACACGGATGTTCCGGAACCTCGCCTTCTTGACCTAATTCTCTTTCCCATATCTTTTCACCTCAGAATACTCCCATTCTTGTGGCAATTTCATCGGCCCTGTATTCAGGTTTTAATTTTACAAGTGCCTTTTTACCTTCTTTTGTGTAGATCATATTTATATTCTGAACCTTTACGTTAAATATCTTTTCAACTGCCCATTTAATCTCTTTTTTATTGGCGTTTTTATGAACTATAAATGTCAATTTATTCTCCTTTTCAATCATTATCATTGCTTTTTCTGTAATATATGGTCTGATTATTATATCATATTCATTCATATTATCCACCCTCTTATCTCTTCAATTGCATTTTCTGAAAATACTGTTAATCTGCCAGGGTTAGCACCAGGTGCCAGTATCTCTGTGTTTATTTCATTTGGAGTTATAATTTCCACGCCAGGAAGATTTTTAAATGATCTCTGTACTTTTTCCTTGTTTTTTACCACAATTAGAAAGCTTTTAGGGGTATAATATTTCCTTCCCCTTACCTTACCTTTACCGGCTCTTACTTTGGTTCCATTTTTTGCCCTGTTTATATCACCATCAAGACCAAGTTTCTCAATGAATTTAATAGCATCTTCAATCTTCTCTATGTTTTCAAGGGCATTATCTATAACTACAGGCAATGTTAATTCTTCTTTGAAAATATGCCCTCTATTTTTGACCATATCCTTATTTGCAGTTACAGAAAGAGCTGATAGTTTTGATAGAAGTTTTTCCTTTTTGTTTATCTTTCTGTACCAAACACGCTTTGTAGTAGGTGCAAATGCTGTTCTCCCTCCTACAGTGTTGTTCATTATTACACCTCTATCGCCATCAGGGCGCCTCATTACCCTTGCTCTTCCATGGTTAGGGCCCCAGTTATGGCCCACTCTCCTTAATCCTGCTGTTGGAGATGTGCCATAGGGTTGCCTAGAGTTTGATTGAAATGCATGAATTACTTTTTTAATTATGTCAGGTCTAAATGGATAATCAAAAGCCTTAGGAAGGTTAATTTGAGATTTTACATTTCCCTCAATATCATAAATATTAACTTTCATTTTCATACCCCCTGCTTTGAATTCCTGGATACATATACTATTTTTATTTCATTTTCTTCTATGTTCACTGCTGTAGGCCTTATTGGATCCCTGAACCTGATTAACCTCTTGTTTGGACCAGGTATTGATCCATGGACTAAAATGTAAGGATTCCTTACCAAACCATAATTTAAAAATCCCCCTTCCACATTTATTTCATCTTTAGGTTTGTTGTTTTCAACATCTACAAATTTTATTATTCTTTTATTGTATTCAGTTCTTTGCTGGCTTCCTAACTGCCCAGCCATAGGAACAGTGAACATAATCCAATTCGGATGCCATGGACCGAGGGTCCCAATCATTCTTCTGTGTTTTCTATTCTTTCGAGGAAGAAGCTTAACTCCAAACCTCTTTATATGTCCTTGAAACCCCTTCCCTTTTGTAACTGCGATCACATCGACAATCTTCCCAGGTGATGAAAAGTCTTTGAAAATTAGCTCTTTTCCTAGTTTTCCTATTGCAAAATCGATACGCTGTTCAATGGTACCTCCACCTACCCTCATTTCCATTATTTCAGGTTTCTTTTTAGGAACTCCACTTACTTTAAATGGTTTTGTGTAAACAATCAATCTCACTTCATCAATATCTTTTTTGTCTAATTTTTCAATTTTTTCCTTAGGATCTTTTTTAGAAATAGATAATGCCCTTGCAAGTTCTTTTTCAACATTGTTCGACCATACTTCACTTTTTACCTGTAACCCATAAACAGATTTCCTGTAAAACCTTATACCAGCTACGCCAAGAGGTGGAACCTCTACAACCGTGACAGGTATGCTAATTTCTTGACCAGCAGTTTCACTCTTTTTTCTCCAGTCTACCATCAGAATATGCGTCATTCCTACTTTGTATCCTGCAAATCCCTGAATCTTCGGTCCTTCACCTATTTCGGGCCAACTATCTACATGAGGTACAAAACTCCTTGCCCTTTTCCTAGGGTAATATGCCATAGAGCCATGTCTCGAATGATGGGGTGTTGCCATATTTTTTCCTCCAGTTTTTTGTTTTTTTATCCAACCCGTGACACTTACTAGGCTCCCAGAACGTGATCAGGAGCTTGGAACGGGATTCCTTAAGGATTATCCCTCTGTGTCTGGGTAAGATACTATTTAAGTAAAATCAAGAATTCAGACATGTATAAAAATATTGCCTTTTACTTAATTTTATTATTTTTAAAGTTTCATTTAAAATTAATATGATTTTAATAAATAATATATTATTTATTAAATAAATGTAACCACTTTGAAAAAATTTATATTCAAGATCATTTAGTGAAACAAAATGAAATGTATAGTATGTGGCAAAAAGGAAGCAAAAATAAACGGCATGTGTTCAAAATGCTTCCTAGAAAATAAAAAATTTATTAATCCACCAAAAAAGGTAGAAATATCTGTTTGCCCAAGATGCGGTGCTGTAAAATTGGGGAATAATTGGAAATATGATACAAACAAGGATGATGGAATAAATAAGATCATTCTTAAAGAAACTTCTTTAAAAGATGATAGGGTGAATTTCAACTTTAAATGGAAAATAATTGAAAATCAGAATATAATAGATATTGAATATTTTATTAGATTTGATACTGATGAAAAAACAGAAAGATACCAAATTCCCATCATAATTAAATCTCAAACCTGCCCAAGGTGTAGTAAATTTTCTGGCGATTATTTTGAAGCTATATTACAGATAAGATCAGGAAGAAACCTTAGTAAATTGGAAATATCTGAAATTAAAAATTTTGTTATAAAAACAATTGAAAACGAAATGGTAAAAAACTCTGAACTTTACATATTAAAAGTAATTGAAAAGGACAGTGGCTTCGATCTTTATTTGAGCTCAAACAACAGTGCAAAAATAATTTCTAAAAAAATTTCCGAACATTATGGTGCTAAGGTGAAGGAATCTCCTCAGCTTGCTGGATTAAAAAATGGGGAAAAATTTTACAGAGTTACCTATTCTGTTAGAATGCCAGACTATGCAACAGGTGATTTCATTAAATCACAGAATGAAAGATTAAGGATATTGGCAATAAAGAAAGGACAGATAAAGGTGATTAACATAGAGAATGGAAATGTAGGCAGTCTTACACAAAAAGACTTTAATGACAGAAATTTTGTAATTTTTGCAAAAGATAAGGATATGGAAAGTGCTATCGTCTTATATGAAAGAAATAATGAAATTTCTTTACTGGATTCTTCATATAGGACCATCACGGTTAAAAAGCCTCCATTTTCAGTCAAAAAAGAAGTGCTAATTGTAAGAGACGGCGAGAATACCTACATAGTTGATAATAAAATTTAATAATTCATCCACAATGTAAGGTTTGTGATATCCAAGGCAATTAAAGTAGACATAAAAGATCTTGCTGAGTTTTTAAATTTTTTAAAGGAAAAAGAAATTCTGGATAAAAATTTGAAGATTAAGAAAGATGGAAATATAGCTTATATTCCTGTTCTAGGGGAAATAAAAGGTTTTGAGATCATTGAGACTGATTTTGAACAGATTAAAAGATTTAAATCATATAAAGATTATTTATCTTTTCCAGATGAGGTTATACATAATTTACCTAATTCCTATGACATCGTGGGAGATATCATAATCATAAAATTAAAGGACGAATTTATGAAATATGCAGAAGATGTAGGTAAGGCCCTTCTGAAATTTCATAAAAATATGAAAACTGTGGCACTTGATATGGGTGTTAAAGGAGAACTTAGAATTAGGGAACTAAAGGTAATTTTTGGTGACGGCCTGGAAACAATTCACATGGAAAATGGCATAAAAATCTATGTAAATCCGGGTAAATCATATTTCTCCCCAAGATTATCAAGCGAAAGATACAGGGTAATGCAAAAAGTTAGGGAAAACGAAACAATAATTGATATGTTTTGTGGAGTCGGACCTTTCTCTTTGTTAATTGCAAAAAATAAAAAAGTAAAAATATATGCGATAGACAAAAATCCCATAGCATTAGAATATTTTCATAGATCTGTTTTACTTAACAAAATAAATGATATAAATATAATTCAGGGTGATATAAAAGAAAGAATTGATGAACTTCCTTTGGCTGATAGAATAATTATGGATTTACCTTTCTATTCATTGAGTTTCATGGATTATGCTTTGAAAAAATCCAGGAAAGGTACTATACTTCACTTATATGTAATTACAGATGATGAAAATTCAGTTCTTTCGGATTTTGAAGGAAAATTCAAAATAATTGAGTATGGAATTGTACACGGATATTCACCAAAGGAAAATATGTTCTATTTCGATCTGGAAGTGAAATAGATGGAAATTCCTGTTTTGAAGGATATTCTCTCTTTTAAAACATTTCCAAAAGATGTAAAGATTTTGATACTCTCATCTCTTGTACTAAGTTTTAATATGGGATTCATGTACGTGGATTTCCCCGTTTATTTAAGCCAGGTGGGTTATAATGCATATTTAATTGGAATTATATTGGCAATTCCTACATTAGTAGGAGCTTTGTTGATGATTCCTATGGGCTCTCTTTCAGACCGGTATGGTCGTAAAAAATTCATCTTAATTGCAAGGGCATTTTCATTTTTCGGCGGAATAATATATTTATTTACATACCAATTTTATTTGATTTTACTTGCAGGGATTTTACAGGGAATTGCCTTTGCAAATTCATCCTCAAGTTACAGTGCACTGATGGCTGAGAAAACGGAAAATAAAAATAGAAATGTAATATTTGCATCAAATAGCTTCATTACCGGCATATTCATGGCTGTAGGAATGATCATTGGAGGAATTCCACCTTATATACAGCAGGTTTACCATCTCGATATTTTTGAGTCTTATAGATACCTTTTTCTGATGGGCATATTTGGGTATTTAATTTCCACGGTGTTGATCTTTTTTGTCAAAGAACAATACAAAGGAACAGAAAAAGCAAAGCTATTTCCAGAAAAATCAAAAAGTATAATTATAAAACTTTCAGTATTAAGCTTAATTGGCTTGGGTGCAGGGGTTATTGTTCGCCTTTTTCCATATTGGTTTTACTTAAAGTATGGTATAAATGTGGATATTCTAGGACCAATATTTGCAATTTCTCAGGTGGTAACGGCTTTCGCATCTATGACTTCCCCATGGATAGCTTCAAAACTGGGAGAAATTAAAACTATTGTTGTCACAGAAGCAATGTCTGTTGTAATTTTAATAACCATGCCTCTGCTGCCTTTTTATTACTTAGCTGGTCTTTTCCTAATTACGAGAAATGCGCTTATGAATATGTCTGGTCCGATTATGACTAGCTTTACTATGAGCATAATTCCCCCTGAAGAAAGGGCATTAGGTTCAGCATTAATTCAATTTTTTGATGCTATACCAAGATCCTTTGGTCCAGCATTGGGAGGTTATTTTATATATATAGGATTTCTTGATTTACCATTCTATTTTACAGGTGCTTTATATTCAGTTTCAATAGTAATGTTTTATATATTTTTCAGATGTATAAAATTAAAAAAGAGATAATTTTTATAGTTAGAGTTAGAGGGTTGGATGAATCTGTAAATCTTCGACCTCCAGGGAGGAAATACATGAACTTCCCCCAATGGAATGGCTTATTAACAAATTTTGTACACTAATAAATAATGTTCAGAACTATTAAACTAAAGCTTCCATACAATAAATTACTCATTGAAACGGCAAGGCAGTTCAGAGATACAACACAGATAGTTCTGGACTATGGTTTTTAAAACAAAACATTCAATAAAAACAAGCTCAACAAATGGACATACAGAAAGGTGAGGGAAAGGTTACCCACACTACCATCCACATTAGTAAAGACAGCAAAGGATCAAGCATCGGAAGCATTGAAATCAACAAAACTTGAGAAGAAAATAAATAAAAAATCTAAGACAATAAGATATTATACCAGGACGTTCAAATTCTATTCTGATTAACAGACCATTTCATTAACAACAGTTCATGGAAGACTGGTCTTTTCTGTTGCTCATTCGCCTTTAATTGATAAATACAGGGGGGAATACACAAATGCTCAATTAATAATAGATGAAAAAAGGAATAGAATATTCATAATGGTTCAGATAGAGATGCCTGATAAGGAGGTAGATAAAAAGGAAAATGTTAGAGTGCTGGGGAT
>JBMFSK010000012.1:0-24967 GCA_049967595.1 Thermoplasmata archaeon | reverse complement strand
GAAAATATAAGGGTTTCTCGCCAATTAATTCTATAATACATGTAAAGTCACGTTTTAAAAATAAAAATTAAGTTTTTGAAAAGCTTATATACAAAAATATTATATGCTTAAATGGAGGGTTTTTAATGTCTAAAAAAAGTATGCAAAAAAGACTTATGGCCATTTTAGTAGTGTCTATTATGGTCATAGCTGCGTTTGTGACAATTTCCGCAAGTATGGCGAGTGCACAGTCTTACAGTATTCCTCAGACACCTGCAAATGGATTCAAGTACATTGGTGACATGAATTCTAATAGCATCGTAACTGCAACGGTTTACGTACCATTGGTGAACACTTCACTTCTTTCATATTACACGCAAGAAATATCTACGCCTGGATCACCTATGTTCCATCAATTCATGTTAAAACAAAAGATACTTTCAATGTTTACAGATCAGAAAAAATACAACCAGGTATTGAATTACATTAAATCTAAAAATCTGAAAATTCAGGAAGAGGCAATGAACTCCATTATTGTGTTTTCTGCAACTGTTTCACAGATGAAACAATTCTTTGGAATGAACGTTGGTCTTTATTCTAACGGTACTTTTACGTACTATAACGCCTATGGAACACCGTCCATAAACGGTGTTTATGTTTACGCCACAAACATGACAAAGTTGTTTTATGGGAAGCCAAGTACACTGATCTCACCAAATGACATAAATGCAATGAAGGCTAAGTTCTCACAGGTTAATCAGGTATTTTCTATAGAGCCTTACTATCCAACATGGTTGCAAAGTGTCTATAACGCAACGGGAATGTATTCTAAAGGAATTATGGGACAGAAACAGACTATTGGAATACTAGATTATGCTGGAGACCCATATATTCAGGAGCAGTTGGATTATTTTGACTCATTATTTGGATTGCCAAATGTTCAGATCAACATCACATCAATAGGCCCATACAATCCATACCTTGGTATTGCTGTAGGCTGGGCGGGTGAGATTAGTCTTGACGTTGAAATATCACATACAATGGCTCCATTGGCAAATATTACACTTTACATAGCAAACTGGGATTATAGCACTGCTCAGGCAATTGCAGCAATTGATCAATATGATAGCGTAAATGTTTTGTCTCAGAGCTTCTCAATTTCAGAATCTTACATTGCAAATTTCCCTGCAATTATCACATATCTTAATGTAATTCTTCCAGATTATTTCTATATGATGGGTTCAATGGAAGGTATTACGTTCCTTGCATCTTCAGGTGATGCAGGCGGAGCTGGTTACAGTGCAGGCACACTTGGAACGGTAGGATACCCTGCAACATCGCCTTTTGTTACCTCCATAGGTGGAACTACAGCTTATGTTACTATTAACAATGAATACAACGTCACATCTTGGTATCAGACTGCTTGGTCAAATTACGGATTTGTGCCTCCATTTCAGAATTATGGTGGTAGCACTGGTGGTATTTCAATGCTTGAAGCCCTGCCCTGGTATCAGGCGAACGTGAAATTGCCATCACCATCGCCAGTAGGATACACAAATGGTAGATTGGTCCCTGATGTGTCTTTTGAAGCAGCTGTCTTTCCAGGAACATTATTTGTGTTTCCATTTAACCAATTGGGAATTTCAGGCGGAACAAGCGAGGCAAGTCCACTGTTTGCGGGTCTTTTGACTTTAACAGATCAGTATATAAAAGAGAGGGCAGGTTTAATAAATCCAGCACTTTATGCAATGGGTGAGAATTCCTCTCTATACAGTAAGGTGTTCGAGCCAATTACTTATGGTTATAATATTCCATGGGTAAATACTTATGGTTATAATCTTGTTACCGGCTTTGGCTCTTTAAACATAGGAGCATTTTCATATTATCTTAATCAAATGCTATCTTCTGTAGCAAACCAGCTTGACATTCAAATCTTTGTATTAAATCCGCCAAACGCGACACAGTATCCTTATGAATTTCCAGATGGATCCACAATAATGCTAGCCGCAAACATAACGGATAATGGTCATGTTGTAAGTGCTGGCACATTCTATGCATATATAGAATCGCTTCAGGGTAATTCAAATGAGGTTTCATTAACTTATAATTCAACATATCAATTGTGGTTAGGAGCAATCAACGTTCCAGAAAACAATGTTGGCATTGGATACCTTTATGTATTAGGATCTGGCTACGTAACTGGATCAAGTTCAGAAATTCAGGGGTTGGGTTTTGAACAGATATTTCTAGGATATTATCTTACTTATGGATATCTATCCAACGAGCCATATTTGGTGAATATTGGCATGCCACTTTACGCAATGGTCTCATGGATAAATGGAACACCAGTACAGTCCGGTACACTGAATTTCACTGTATACTCTTACTCTATATTGAATAATACATATTACAGCACAATGTCAATAATGAATGTTCCAATAAGTGATGGAATAATTTATGCACAAATCTATGGAAATATGCCTACGGGTGTTTCACTTCTGGCCGGAAACGATGCATATGGATATTTCCCATTCTACAACGGTGTTGATCTTCAGGATTCATTAATACTTGGGCCTGTGGTTGTTGAGCCAGGAGCCGTTGCTCCAGGATCAGATATAATGGTTGAAGCAGTTGCAATACCTCCAGTTAACATACCATATGAGTATAGTTATGTATCAACGGATGTATTTGAGGGATCAAACATTACATTTACGCTTGTGAATCCCCAGGGGCAGGCTCTTAGTTCTGTAAGTGTTCCTTATGGAACCTGGATGGAATTACCCGTTCCTAGCAGTATTTCATCAGGTCTATATACTATAATGATAACTTCCTCATATTTCTCATATTCATTTGATGAATGGATAAACGGTACATTCTTTGGCCAGATTTTTGTCTCTTCTGGGCAGAGTACCCCTAGTGTGACAGTTACACCAAATGTAGTTTATGAGGGTCAGAATGTTCTAATCACTGCAAGCATTACGGCCAACGGTAAGCCCGTTAAATATGGAATGTATACTGTGACAATATATCCTGAATCTTTGAATTATACTTACAATTTAATAACAAATTATGAGCAAATATATCTTTACTACGATACGGATTTAGGAATGTGGGTGGGCTTCGCCACTATGCCATCTGAAGCATCATCCAATTCATTATCCGTGATACTAAACGGTCCTTATTACTGGCCAGGTCTCTATGATGTTTTACCTGTTGGAATTTCAGCAAACGGAGTACCTACGATAACATCTCAGGCCTCAATAGCAACAATTGTACTTAAGCAGGGTCCTGAGCTTGTGATTACTTCACCTTCAAACAACAATCTTCCATATGCAACATCAAGTACAATAAACATTACAGGTGAGACAACAGCAACATCTGTATCGGTAAACAATGTAAATGCTCCAGTAGTAAATGGTGTATTTACAGTGCAAGAGAATCTGGTACAGGGATTGAATGTATTCAATATTGTTGCAACAGATGCCAATGGTTATTCAACATCACAAATTGTTACAGTTCTTTATCTGCCACAGATCTTGACAATACAATCACAGTTGAATCAGATAAGCAATGAAATAAGCAATCTGCAGAACCAGATATCTTCAAGCAATTCAAACCTGAGCGCATTGAAGTATAGCGTTGCATCACTTTCAAATCAGTTGATAAGTTTAAAGAATGAGGTCAATTTATTAAATTCAACATACGGCGTAAAGCTTTCAAACTTGACAAATGAAATAAACAATTTGCAGGATAAACTTAATATAACAAGTACGAAAATATCACAAGTGAGTAACTCATCATCATCTGGAATAAGCACAAGCTCAACAATGGCAATCGCAGCGCTGCTTCTTGCTTTAATAGCAATAATTATAGGAGCACTTTCATTTTTCAGAAGACCTAAAAATCCAGTGAATACACAGGAAAAGAAAGAAGGCCAATAAACCCTTTTCTATTTTTTTTAAAATTATGCAATTTTTTAAAAATAAATTAAAATTGAATGCAAATTTATAGTCAACGCTTAAATATTAAAAATAAATTTATGATAAAATATGATAAATCAGGTCTCAGGTCATGATGTTGTTTTGATAAATGAGACCGCGATTGCAATTGATACTTTGGGATCAACGCAAATTGGTTTCATAAGTGCATTACCTGAGAATATATTGAGTGATAGAATTGCTAAATTATTTTTCAATGTTGAGAGCGATGAAAACGGCATTGCTAAAAGGGCACCTTACGGTTTGGCTAAGGTATAAGCAAAATTGAGAGAAATGGGCATTGATGCAGTTATTGCTAGCCCGTACCAGATACATAAGGTCATAGGTGAAAGAACAAAAGTGGTTGGTATATACACTATGGATGGTCTAGGCTACAGCTATGGTTCAGGCATTGTTTACTGGATGGCCAAGTTAGCAGGAGTTTATTACCGGGGGTTGTGGCGGAGGCTGTGCATTTTGCAGCGTTAACTTGAGCGGCATGATTAAATCATCTCCTTTTGATGGTCATATTGAAAAGGAAAATAAGGTTAAAAGAACTAAATGTAGTGACATTCACGCTGCCTTTGATATCCGTTGCAACATTCAGGCAGAAAGGTTTCACTGCTCTTGATGAAATACTTGAAGATCCTCTGAGAAGAGAGTTTATAAAAAAAGCCACTGTGAAGGCATTCCAAAATGTTGAAGAGAACATTGGAATATTAGCCTCTGGGACAAAGACAATATTTGAAAGGATAACAATAAACATTCTTGGTGTTCTTCTTCTGAAAATGTTCAGAGATCGAATTGAAAATTATCATGGAAATATTGAGCTAAAAAAATATATTATTTGAATTTATCAGAAAATTATTTTTAATTCTATGTATTATTATTAGCAATGATAGAAGAGGTTATAGGAATACTGGGTCTAATATTCTCGCTAATTCCAATGCTTCTCCTGCCCATAAAGGTCAGGGCAGAAGTATTGAGATATGTTCTCCTGTATATATTTCTGATACTTTTTTACATATCATACCTTGGCTATTACTTTACACAGAATGATATATTCATACTTCTTTTTTACATTTTTGAGATGCTTTTCTTTTTCAACATGTACAGGTCTTACCTTTCAAAGGAATTATTTTTATCATTTCCTTTAATATACTACGTAAATGACCTTGCATTGATATTCTCTTTCTATTTTGCCACATTCAACCTCGCAGAACTACTGAAAAACAGGATGCAAGATAAAAAGGTATCCCTTCTTGCAATTTTCTCACTAATATTTTTTGAGATTGGAATAATCACACAGCTGCTGAAAATATTCTCAAGCCAGAATTATTTCTCATTGCTTGCAAATTCTATATTTCTTATTGGAACGTTTCTTTTCATAATCCCTGCGCTCAGGGTAGTGAGGAAAGGATGAGAAAAAACAGGTCAGAGAGCAGGATCATATTCGAGCTTCTTGCAATAATTGATTACGAACATTGCACATCATCTATGATAATAAGAAAGGCAAATATTCCTTACAACAAATTTAAGGAGATTGAGGAAGTTCTTTTAAAAAGGGAATTAATAATTAAAGAAATTGATGATGATAAATCTTATTATAAAATTACAGACAAAGGTAAGGATCTTTTAAAAGGCTGGAGAAAGTTTAAAGAGCTCATGGAAATGTACGGTTTTGAACCATGAGGCAAAATTATGGAAAAAAGAACATTTCATGCATCTTCAATAATACTCTCTAGAGCAGTATACGCAATTAACTGGTACAATGTTTCGCCACTTTTTATATTGATTAGCTCTTCTCTAGCGATTTCATTATCGCAGCTTGGATTGGTTCCGGCATTTTTCCTGTTAGGTGCAGGCATATTTCAGATTCCAGCAGGCATCATCTCATCAGTGTATGGACCAAAAAGGACAGCAATGTTTGGAATGTATGTTCTATCAATTTTTACCATACTATCAGGCTTTGCATGGAATCTATATTCTATTTTATTTTTCAGGTTAATGGTTGGTGTGGGAGCAGCATTTTATTTTTCTCCAGCCATAGGCATTTTGAAAAATCTTTTTGACCAGAACAGAGTAGGCCTTGCAATGGGTTTTTACAATGCTGCATTCAATTTAGGTGCGGGAATTGCAGTTCTTTCCTGGGGAATGGTAGCTCAGTTTTTTGGATGGAGGGAAGCGCTTATTATTTCAGGAATTTTCGGTCTGGCAATTACGATTGAAAATCATTTAACACTCCCTGAACCATCTCATCAAAAAACTGGAAAAATAAAAAAAATTCTTACGAACAGGAACGTCATATTTTTAGGCATAGCAATGGCAGGGTTCTGGGGTGCATACTTTGCCACTGCCCAGTTCCTTTTCACTTATCTAGTAAAGGAAAAGGAAGTGAGTGTAATGCTTGCTGGATCTATTTCATCACTTATACTTTTTTCCGGTATAATAGGAGGTCCCATAGGAGGGTACATTCATGATGTAATAGGTAAGGGGAAACTGCTTCTGGCAATTCTAGGAATTTTATCATCCTTACTCATAGGATTAATATTTTTGGCAAATACAATAACTGTATTTATTATTTCAATAATGATTGGGATAGTTGCAGTAGGTATTTTTTCAATTCTTTACGCAATGCCAGCAAGGTATCAAGAAATACCAGAGGAATTTATACCCCTTTCTATTGGAATGATCAATTCTCTCCAGATCTCTATAGGCTCCATAGCACCATATTTATTTGCTTTCATTTCCGAGAGATTCTCATTCACATTTGGCTGGGTATTTTTAAGCATCTTCGTTTTAGCATTTTTGCCAATTCTTATAATGATCAAATGAAAAAATTCAAAAATTTTAAATTTTTTAAAACTAAACTTTTTATATTTGAATGAATTGCATCTCGCTTATGCAATACAAATGGACCGTACTTACTAATACTATGCTTGGGGCTCTCATGGCCTCAATAAATATGAATATCGTAATGGTAACTCTTCCCACAATATTCAGGGGTCTGAACATAGACCCATTTGCAGCAGGAGAGTTTACCTATCTGCTATGGATATTGATGGGTTATTCAATAGTTCTCGCTACAATACTTGTTACCTTCGGCCGAATTTCTGACATATTTGGAAGGGTAAGGATGTACACGTGGGGATTTATAATATTCACTATTGCATCAATCCTGCTTTCCATAGTGCCTAGTGGCACTGGAAACACAGGTGCCCTTCTTCTTATAATATTCAGAATGGTTCAGGCAGTAGGCGGTGGATTTTTGATGGTAAACAGCACTGCACTTATTACTGATGCATTTCCAGTAAACGAGCGCGGAAAAGCTCTAGGCATTAATCAAATAGCATTTATAGTTGGATCCTTATTTGGTTTGATACTGGGCGGTTTTCTCGCTGGTTATGATTGGCATCTCGTGTTCATCGTGAATATTCCCTTTGCAGTAGCTGGTACATTGTGGTCTGTGTTCAAGCTCAATGAAAAGGCAGAAAAGCAGAAGGTAAGGATGGATTACTGGGGTAATATTTCTCTTGCACTTTCATTGATACTCATTTCTCTTGGCTTTACATATACACTAGAGCCTTACGGATCTTCGCAGATGGGCTGGGGAAATCCATGGGTAATAGCTGCATTTGTCCTCGGCATTGTTTTTCTTATATTATTCGTCCTGGTTGAGAGAAGGGTCAAAGATCCCTTGTTCAACCTTTCCCTGTTCAAGATAAGGCCTTTCACTTACGGTAACTTGAGTTTACTACTTTCAGGTCTTGGAAGAGGAGCGGTAATGTTTCTCGTGATCATATGGCTTCAAGGTATATATCTGCCCTTGCATGGTTATTCATACACAGAAACACCATTTTGGGCGGGTGTTTACATGCTACCGATGCTTCTCGGCATGGTCATATTTGGCCCTATTGGCGGTGCCCTAACAGATAAGTATGGCGCAAGGGCTTTCGCTACTGCAGGAATGATAATCACTGCTATAGCACTTTATCTTTTGACTCTTCTGCCGTACAATTTTAATCTTATAGAATTTGAAGTTATAATGTTTGTAATCGGTATAGGTGGTGGGCTATTTGCATCACCAAATACTACAGCAATAATGAATGCTGTATCATCAAAGGATAGGGCTTCTGCAAACGGAATGAGAATGACAATAAACAATATCGCAGCAACAATAAGTATGGCAATATTTTTCTCTATTGCCATAACAATATTCTCAAATAATCTACCAGGTGCGATGTTAAATGGTGCCTTAAACGCAGGTGTTCCACGCTCGATTGCAACAGTATTGTCACAAATTCCTGCGTCTGGACTATTGTTCGGTGCATTTTTAGGTGTGAATCCATTAGCAGCATTGCCTTCACAATTACTATCTTCAATGCCATCTTTTGCAATGAAGGCCCTTGAATCAAATTCATTTATACCGAATATCATCGGTCCATCATTTATGACAGGTTTGTCCTATTCAATTTATATTGCTGTTGCGCTTTCAATTCTTGGTGCATTATTTTCTGCGTTGATGGGTGAAAGATATGTTCACGAGGAACATTATGCTCTAAAAGAAATTAAAGAATTAGATATGGATCCGAAGGAAAAGGAAAATGGAAAACCATGAGCTTCTGGAAAATATCGTTAATTTAAAAAGGAATCTTAACAGAATTTACGGTACATTAGGTATAAAATCTTCCATGAACAGAACGGATTTAATTCTTTTGATGATAATTGGAGAAAATAATGGTATCAGCCCAGGAAGGCTCTCTGAGATCACAGGTTTTTCTAAATCCCTCATTACTATTTCAATAACGGATCTTGAAAAAGCAGGATTAATAAAGAGGAAAAGAGCAACCGATAGGAGAAAAATTGAGATAGAAATGACCAAAAAAGGTTTTCAGAAGTGTTCAAAAATTAAAGAAAATGTAGATAAAAATTTTGAAAAAATAATTTCAAAGTTGAATGAGGAGGAAAAGGAATCATTGTCATTATGTATAGAAAAGATAGCTAATATTATTACAAAGCTTTAATATTATTATTAAAGATATAATAAAAAAATTTATTATAGGTAATTATTTATTATGCTTTAGATGAGGCATATGTACAAAAGAGCAATAGATTTATTAGTAATTTTAGCTGTGAGCGTTCTTTTAATGTCTACATTAGGTAGCGCCTTAGGATCGCCACAATCTATTACAAAAAATTATCAAAAGTCAATAGAAAAACAGGTTTTTAATAACAGCGAAAAATTAAAAATAGAAAAAAAGTTGGCAATATTATCAGGGCATGAAAAATTACCCATGAAATATGCTTTATTGCCAAGTAAAGATAGGAGATTCAAATTCAATGGTTATCAGGTATCACCTCTTTATTCACAAACGCCTGCACCTATGGGCCTCGGTGATTTTGGTCTCAGGATGAACGGAGATGGGAAATTCTTACCTTATACATATAAAACATCAAGTTTTGAAGGATCAATACAAGTAAACAGCTTAAGCGATTTCTATATATTAGATAGCTCTCCCTACTCAGTAACATTTCAGCTAAATACAGTTTTGAACCACGTTACACTTTTTGGAAATTCAAGCTATGTTTTCTGGAATCAGAATGTAATAGAATATTCATCAAGGACACAGCAATTAACATTCATTGACAATATATGGAATTTCTCCAATACAGAGAATTACATTAGTGCCAATTCCATATATTATGGAAATGGTTTTTTGATTCCTGGTGTTAATGGCTGGTACTATTCTGTTGGACCGACTATCAGTGTAACAATTCCTTTTACTGTAGATCTTTATTTGAATTCAACAGTTCTGGATGGGGATACAGCAGTATATTTCAATTACACAGTGACATCTTCAAACGGAATATCTGTTTCAGGGTCATATGACCAGGTACTTTTTAACTCAACATATGGTATGCCAACGGGTTATGTGACACCTAAGCCATATTATTTAGTGAGCGGAAGTGAAATAACGCCAGCTGGTTTGCTCAACGATGCGGAAATTATGATAGGAGGTCCAGGTGGAGGAAGCACTTCTATGATTTACAAAATAAATGCTTTGATGAATCTTTACTATTTTAACAGCACTTCAGGAACATATCAAAATGTTCCGGCAGCTTTTGATTTCGGAACAGATACTGGTGAAACATCAGAAGGCGTAGCAGTTTCCTGGATAGGTGAAACTGCAATTTTGAATGCTGGGCCTTCATTCCTTTATGGGATGTGGAATGCATCTTTGTCTAATAGAATTCAGTCATATATTGGTAACATCAATCCTCCAAATGCATTCTTTTTTGTATCCTTGGGATCAAGATTCAATGAATCCTCAGCATCTTGGGCACCATTGTCTCTCACGGGGCATTATTCATTTGCCCTTCCTCAGGGTAATTATAGTGCATATATATTATTAAGTGATTACAATACTATGAGAATAGACAACATGGGAAGTGTAATGAATACCAGATTGGGTAACAATTCTAGCCTGGGTATTTACACACCTTTATATGCTTTTGACAACTCTCAATTGCATTATATATCCTTTTCAGGAAATGGAAGTCTGAATAGCCCTTATATTCTATTCAACAATGAGTATAATTCAATAAATTCAATATTTGGTCGATTCAATGACTATGGATATCCATCATTTCTTGGTATCTTAATAGCTAATACTAATCTCCATGTGAACCTTGTGAACATGCCTTCATTCGAGATTGTGTACAATAAAAGCTTGAACAACTTCCTCAGCTATTATTACCTTCCTGTTCCAAACTACTTAAATTTTGGATTCTATAACACTTCAAATCTATCATTGGTCAATTCACAGTTCATATCAGGTTGGTTCTTCAATTCTTTAAATTGGAACCCGTTAATAGCAAACGTAATGTTCTGGAATTCGACGCATGATTTAGTTTCTAATAATAAATTCTACAGTATGGGAATATCGCTTTTATTCTATAACAGTAACAATACAAATTCTCAAAATGTAGTTTGGGGTAATTATTTTTATCAGAGCCCAATATTAAACACACAATCAGCTTTTTATCTAGCATATGCAAATCTATCTACTGGTCTGGTCTTGTATTCAGGTCACAATTTAATATACAATAACTATTTTGATGTTCAAAACCCGGCTTACAATCCTGGATACGATGTTTATACGGGGACTTCAGCAGAATATCTGAATACTTGGAATATATCCAAGGAACCTTTGAGTTATTCATTCAATTTTAATGGTTTCTCACTAAGTGGAAATGTAATCTATACAGGTTATCAAGGTGGAAATTTTTGGTACAATTTTAATGGCCAGATACCATTCAACAATTTTAATTCTATAAATCAAGGAGGAGATCAATTGCCATTAAATTTTACACAGGTCCCTCTGTTTTTTAATGAACATAACCTTCCGCCAGGGACTAATTGGACAGTGAAACTAATAAATCCTACTAACATGCTATATGAAAAATTCACATCTAATACAAGTGAGACCGTGTTTTTTGTTTTACCAGGTATATACAATGTATCAATTCTACCTGTTTATGGGTACACTCAAAATATCTCAACTGAAACATTATATGTGCTTTCAGCTAAAACGGTTTCAGTCTCATATTCAAAGCTGTACAACATCACTTTTTATGAATCTGGTCTATCACCGGGAACACAGTGGTCAATAACAATGAATGGCTTAAAAAAGGCTAGTTCTTCAAATAACATTACGTTTGAAGTAACAACTGGAAATTACACTTATCAGGTTTCTGAAATACCAGGATACAGAGTATTTCCTTCATCAGGCTATGTTAATGTAACAAACACAAATGTCACTCAAAACATAGAATTCAAGCAGGTTTTGTATAATGTTACTTTCACTGAGAAGGGCATTTCGTCTGGAATATGGTCTATACGTATGAACGGAATAACCAAGAATGCATCTGTGGGTCAAAGTATCTTGTTTTCACTTCCAAATGGAACTTATGAATTTTTTGTAAGTAAGGTTAATGGTTACACAAGCAATATCCAGAGCGGTTATATCTATATTAACAACAGCTCAGTTATTCAGGAGATAGATTATTCACCTGTTCTAGTTAGGGTGATCTTCACAGAGACTGGTTTTCAGGGTACTGCATGGTCCGTGGAGATAAATGGGCAGTTATACACAACAACATTCAATAACTTAACATTATCATTACCATACGGTACTTATTATTACAAGGTAATCACGCCAGGATATTTATCTACACCTTCTTCAGGATCATTCACCTTGAATGGCACACAGGTTACAATTGGCATATCTTTTACACAGGCAAAATATCAGGTTACATTCATTGAAACTGGTTTGCCATCTGAGACATCATGGAAAATCAATTTTAATGGAAACACCTATGCTATTTCCAATACTTCTGTATCATTTTTAATGCCAAATGGCACATATCCATACTATATAATAAGCACACCTGGCTATAATGTTACACCTGAATCAGGAAATGTTGTAGTTAATGGTGTTATTTTAACGGAGGATTTCACTTTCATACCTTTAAATTATACAATCAAATTCGTTGAATCCGGTCTTCCGCCCGGTTCAATATGGTCCGTTTCACTGAACGGTGTAACTAAGAGTTCATCATCAACGACTATAGTTTTCACAGAGCATTATGGCTCGTATTCCTATACAATTACTTTCCCATCAGGATATACATCCTCAATAACTTCTGGAAATATATCATCAAGAATGCTGACAATAAACCCGATAATCACATTACCTACATATTCAACGGGAATATCGCCTCTTGATCTGACATTGATAATAATAGTTGTTCTGCTGGTCGTCGTAGCAATAGCTGAAGCAATATATTTCACGAGAAAAAAGCACAGGGAAGGAATAAAACCATGGACAGAACCTGAAGAGAAAAAGAATGAAAAAAAATAATTTTTTATTTTTTTATAACATAAATACATATTTTATTGCTAAGTACCCTGAAATGACTATCAAAATAAGATATATTGGAAAGTTCCACCTCAGAACTTTAGATCCATCCAACGGAGGAATAGGCCATAGATTAAAAAATGAAAGCCATATATTTATCATACCTATGAACTGTGATATTTGACTCCCTATTCCGGATATTCTGTATGAAAGCAATATGAAAAATATGCCCAAGATCAAATTGTAAACGGGTCCGCTTGCAGCTATTTTTCCATTAGTATTCCTGTCCACATAACCATAAATATTCGTAGCGCCTGGAGCGGCAAAAACTATACCGAATAAGCTCGTAACAAGTGCAATTACAAGGCCAATATTCCAGCGCCTGAACTCTGCATAATAATCGTATCTAAAAGCTGTGAATTTGTGAAGCATTTCATGGCCAACAAATCCAGTAAGCACTGCAATGAGAGAAATAAGGAAATATATGAAGAATGCAAATGGTGTAACCCTTAAACCGAAGAATGCAAAGGTAAATGCAAAACTGAGTATTATTGTTGCAATAATAATGTCATAAATTTCCTCTTTCCTGAATCTTATTTTCATTTTTTTAGTCTCCAAGTATCTGTTTTGCTGCTTTTATTGGAACGACACAAATAACGTTCATGTCCTCATTTGCATGTATTTTGTGGAAGAGATTTGGTGGAATGTATATGAATTTTCCATTGGACAATTCTTTCTTTTCATTACCGAGCGTTACCTCACCCTTTCCATTCATAACAAATATTTCGTGTTCATAATCATGCGAGTGTGCGGGTGTCTCTTTTCCCTTCTTTATAGATATGTATCTCATGGAGAAAGTGGGAGCTCCGTCCCTATGTGTAATGAGCCATCTTATTTTAGCTCCGCCTTCCATTTCAATTTCTTCTATTTCTTCAAAGCTTTTAACAAAACCCTCTTTTGAATCTGTCATATTATTGGTAAGTATTTATGAGTTTTTAATTTTTTTCTATGTTTTTGAAGAACACGTAGTACAGAATGGAATCTAACGTAGATAAAAATCCCGCGGAAAGAAAAGCAACTGCAAAAAGATTGAGGGAGAAGAGAAATCCACCTATGGAGCTTGCAATTCCATATGGAAGTCTTCTAAAAATGCCTGTAATGCTTGAATCTCTTGATCTTTCATCTGGTGAAAATACGTTCATTGAGAAATTCTGCCTTATTGATAAAGCCATCTGATAAAACATAGTTCTTATAATAAAAATTAAAACTGCGATGGCGATCGGCAGAAGTTGTATTATTATGAGCAACACCGATCCTAAAAATCTGAAAATCACTATACTCTTTATCGTTCCGAATGCTCTTTCAAAATATGAAGAAAACATGACTGCAATTCCTGCAAATATATATGAAATGGTGGAAAAAAATAGAAATATGGTAAGTTTTAAGGCCCATGTTCTGGAACCACAATGAAATAAGTGGCAGAACTATACCGAGCCCAAGGCTGCCAAACATCTCTGCGAGGAAAATTAGCATTATTTTTTTTCCGGATTTTGTGGGAAGCACTTTCCTTTCCTCTTTCTTTTCGTGCATATCTTTCATTAGGAATGTTATAATAACAGAAATTACTGCCAAAAATAAAGCAACAGAGAAAAGAATATAATAAAAATTTGCTAGTTCACTAGAAACAAAGGACAAGAAAAGTCCACCTTCAACTGAAGAAAAAGTTCCAAAAGAGGTCAGAACAGAATATACTCTTGTTCTCTCATTCTTTACCCTTTCAGCAACAAGAGCGTTAATCAGTGGGGCAATAGGCCCTTCACCAGCCTCGCTCAAGGAAATGCCAATGTTGAGCTTATAAATAATATAATAGGATAGCTCGTAATATGTTGAGAAGATAAATAGATAGAGAGCTCATAATAATTAGCAATTTTTTTCTTCCATATAAATCGTCAAGAAAACCAGATATCAGAACCAGGACCGAACTAGATACTGTTGCCAATAGCGCATATAGTCCTACTTCTATATATGAGAATCCTCTTTAATGAAGGTAAAGGGGCAGGATGAAACTCAGATAACCAAAATAAAAATTCCTGAGCACCCTTGTAATTACAAGTATTCTGATATTTCTGTTTTTCAGCACTTCCACACTTTTTCTTGAAAGAAACTTTAATATTAAATTTTTCTAAAATGTTTTTATTTTAAGCACTCTTCTTTTCAATAACCGTGGCATATCTAAAGATTTGAATTTTTTTAATACATCCATTTCTGTAATATTTTTTGAACATACAATTATCATATTATTTTCAATAATTGTTGTGCCAATTTTAAATGTTTCAAAGTATTCATCAGCAAAGTTTTTTAAATCGTTAATTTTTAAAATTCCATACCCATTTAAAGCATAATTGATAAGCAAAAAACCTTTTTCTTTGAGTGCGTTGTAGCTTCCCAGGAAAAAATTTTCAGAAATAAATTTTTGAGGTATTCGCCTATCCTCGTACGCATCAAGAATTATTATATCATACTTGTTAATTTTACCCATAACAAAATCAAAACCGTCCCCTATGGTAATTTTTTCATTTTTTAGCTTTAAAAATTTTGAGGCCATTTTTACGGAATCCTCATCTATTTCCACAGTTTCAATGTTCACCTTATCATTGAATATCTTTCTTGCTTCGTAAATGATTGTACCTCCACCTAGACCGATCAATAGCACATCTGGATTTTGAAATAAATAGAAGAAAGGAATAAAAAGATCCCAGTATCCATGCGCGAATACATTTTTTTCATTTATCATAGAATAGACAGTGCCATCGTACTCGAGCACATGTTTCCAGAGAAATTTTTTCCATTTCCATTTTCCCAAATTTTGCATTGAAGAAGTATTTTAAAATTAAAGAAAAAGGTTTCGATCGGAATAATTTATTATATGGGAAAATTATATATTGAAAAAAATTACCGGTGATAAAATGATTTACATTGCCCTGGCTATTTTCATTTTAACATATGCGTTGATTTCAATAAGAAGAATGCGTGGTTCAAAGTTGACTAGACCAACATCTGCACTATTAGGTGCGGCATTGATGATCATTTTTGGAATAGTAACAATAACCCAGGCAATTGAATCAATTGACATAAGTATCATTTTCCTGCTAATTGGAATGATGGTAATTGTGTCAATATTTCAGATTTCTGGTTTCTTTAACTGGGCGGTGGCAAAGCTAGTATTAATATCTAAAACCTCAGGAAGGCTTTTCATAATAATATCCCTTAGCACAGCTTTTCTCTCTGCATTATTTCTTAACGATGCAGTCGTTCTTTTTTATACACCGATAATATTGAACATTTCAAAGGAAACGAAAATAAATCCTGAACCTTTTCTACTGAGCGAAATATTCTCTGCCAATATTGGGAGCGTGGCAACGGAAATAGGAAACCCTCAGAATGCATATATTGCTATAAGAAGCCACATACCATTTTTTTATTACTCTGAGTACATGCTTCCAGTATCAATAGTCTCACTTTTCATTTCTTTATTGGTTATTTATGCATTTTACAGGAATGAAATGAAAAAAACAATTTGCTCAGAACTGAAGAAAGTTGAAGTAAGGCATCCGAATCTTTTATATGCTGGTATTGCAACAATGATCGCAATACTCATTTCATTTTTCTTTGTTCAAAATATTGCTTTTGTGCCATTTATAGGTGCATCGGTACTTCTTTTCCTTACACCGTTGATTACGAACGAGGATCCTAGGAGGATAATAAAAGAGGTTGACTGGGGGATAATTCTTTTCTTTGTTGGACTTTTCATAGTCTTAGAAGGTGTAAATGTCTCAGGCATTCTTTCAGACATAATGAACATGTTTAACAACTATGGCTTGCCTTTATCCACGCCATTATGGTATGTTACCTTTGTTACGATACTATCAAACCTTGTAAGCAATGTTCCTGCTGTGCTGCTCCTCTCGCCTATAACTTATCAGACGAAATTCTGGCTTGCACTTGCACTTTCATCAACGCTTGCTGGAAATGCAACAATTATAGGGGCTGCTGCAAATATAATAGTTCTTGAAATCGCCAATACTTATGGTATGGATATAAACTGGATAAGATTCTCCAGGGTAGGAATACCTGTAACTGTTATCACCATTGCTTTAGGAACCCTGATTCTCTTCCTCATCTAACCCGGGTATATTTTTTCCGAATTGTTTTTTCAGTATTCTCATCATTTTTCTGTTTCCTTTCATATTTTTCATGGCTTTGACCATATTGTTGAACTCTTTCATTAATTGACGGACATCTTCTACACTAGAACCTGATCCCTTCGCAATTCTTTCGATCCTATCTCCCTTTATTATATCCGGGTTTTCAAGCTCATCGTATGTCATGGAATCGAGGATTACCCGGTACTTGTTCAATTTCTGTTCGGACTGTTCCATCATTGAACTATCAATCTTTTCTGAGCCTGGTAATGAAAATGATGGTATTGAATTGAATATCTTCTGCAGTATTCCTGGTTTTGACATCTGCTCCCAGATATCGTACATGTCCTTCAGGTTGAATTTTCCTGACATCAATTTTTCAGCAGTTTCCTCAGCCTTCTTCTCGTCTATCTCCATTTCCTTAGCGGTTTCCAGAAGTGTCTGGAGATCACCTAGGCCAAGGATTCTCGAAATGAACCTTTTAGGATCAAAAATCTCAAGATCTTCAAGATGTTCTCCTGTTCCGATGAATGCTATTGGTGCACCTGTAGCAGCGACAGCACTCAATGCTCCACCGCCCTTGGCTGTGCCGTCCAGTTTTGTCAGAATTACACCGGTTATGTCTACAGCGTCCTTGAATGCTTTAGCCTCCCTTCCAGCAAGCTGGCCTATTGTTGCATCTAAAACAAGAAAAACTTCATCTGGCTTGATCATGTTCTTTAGATCCTTTAGTTCCTGAATAAGATCTTCCTCAAGATCGTGCCTTCCTGATGTATCGAAAATGATTACCTCATCATTTTTTTCTTCGGCTAAGAAAGCTTTTATAATCTTTCTTGCATCTTTTTCCCCTTTCATTGAAAAAACAGGAATGTTCAACTGTTTTCCGAGCTGCTCAAGCTGTTCGCTTGCCGCAGGTCTATGAACATCGCAGGCAACCATATGAACTGGAAGACCTTTTCTCTGGAAGAATCTTCCAAGTTTGCCTGCTGTTGTAGTCTTACCGTGGCCATAGAGGCCAACTAGCATGATCTTCTGTGACCTCAATTTGATCTCTTTTTCCTTTCCAAGAAGAAGGACAAGCTCCTCGTAAATGATCTTGATTACATAATTTCTAGGACTCATTCCCTCAGGCGGCTTCTCGTTCAGTGCCCTTTCCTGAACCTTTCTGGAAATTTCCAGCGCAAGCTGAACATTCACGTCGCTCTTAAGAAGAGCCCTTTGAATGTCACGGACAAGATCCTCGACCACATCCTTATCTATGTATGATGCTTTGGTTATTTTTCTAATGGTCTCCTTCAACGACTGGCTGAGGTTCTCTAACATATCACATCACATCTATTATTGTTAATCATTATTGCTTTTCAAACATTAAGTTTTCCATGATTTTTTAAATTTTACCAAGAAATTCAAGAGCATTATTCCTGGATATGTTTTCAATGATTTTTCTGTCCACTCCCTTTGCTTTTAGGTATTTGACTGTTTTTGGTACTGAAAGAGCATCGCTGGGGCTTAAATTTGCAACATCGCTGTTCAGCATTCCATTCCCATATTCATTTATATTGTTTAAAACATCCTCGGGCTTTAACCTAGACTCCTTTACTGTTAATCCTGCATAATAGCCCTTCTCGTTTATTAATGAAATTATGTCCTTGTTTGTGTGATCGATTACCACAAGTTTCGGGTTCAGGCCCACCTCTTCTATTATGCTACTCTCTTTTTTTACAATTTCTGCCCTGTTTCTGAATGGTGTATGTGCAATAATTGGTCTGTCATTTTTCTTTGCAATTTTAACCATTTCACGAAAAACATCTTCTTCTATTTTTTTATCTGAGTTTATTCCCACCTCACCTATTGCTGCGACATTCTCATTTTCCATATATTCTTCAAAAGTTGAAAGACCCTTTTCCAGTCAGGCAGTATGTTTGCTGGGTGTATGCCAACCGCAACATAAAGCTTGATGCCGTTTTCGCTTGCATTTTTTAAATATACATTCAATAGATTTGATATTTCATCAACATATGCCTGAATAGTGCTTGCGCCGGCACCAACAGTGCATGCTACAATTCCTTCAATTCCAGATATGGCCATATTTTCAAGATCCTGGTAACTAGTCAGCTGGATGTGTGTATGCGAATCTATCATAAAAAATAATAAAAATTGATAGTTAATAAACTTACTCTAAAAAAAGATTAATATTAGAAAATCTTTAATATCATATGCTTAGTGAAAGGCAGAGGAAGCTTGTACTTCTTACAACATCAATAGCAGCATTTCTTACACCTTTTACATCAAGTGTAATCACATTTGCAGTTCCAAGGATAGGTGAAGTATTCAAAGCAGACTTTTTCACTGTCGTATGGGTACCCCTAGCTTACTTGATTCCACTGCCTTCACTCATGATGCTTTTCGGCAGATTATCGGACATTTATGGAAGAGTGAAGATGTTTAGGCTGGGGTTCGTCCTGTTCCTCATTTCTGTTTCATTCATTATATTTTCCGTGAACATTTATATGCTCATTGCGTTCGTTTTTATTACTGGTGTGAGTGGTGCATTAATTGGAACAAATTCAACAGCAATTGTTAGTCATGTGTACCCGGCTAACAGGCGTGGCGGGGCCCTCGGCATAAATGCAATGTCTGTATATCTAGGCTTAACATTCTCACCTTTCCTAGGTGGTATTTTAATACAATTTTTTGATTGGCAATCAGTATTCTATATTACCATACCAATAGTCGTTATAGGCTTTGTAATATCATTTTTTTCAATGAATGATATAGATTTTAATACAAAAAAAGAGAGTCTGGATATTATAGGGGCAGTTTTATTCACATCTTCATTAATTCTAATAGTTCTTTATTTGAGCTTTTCAGAGATATATGGATGGTTTTCGATGTTCTTTCTTCTTATTTTGGGAATTTTTCTCTTTTTCCTTTTTATATACATTGAGAGAAAGACAAAAGAGCCATTGATTGATATTTCACTTTTTACAAGAAATAGGACTTTTTCAGCCTCAAACATTTCCGCATTTCTGAATTACATAAGCACTTATTCTATAGTGTTCATTTTTTCGATATACCTTCAGATATTCTTAAAATATTCTCCATTCCAGGCGGGATTGGTGCTTGTTGCTGAACCTGTTTTCATGGTGATATTTTCACCAATAAGTGGCAAGATTGCTGACAAGTACGGATCAAGGATCATGGCCTCCCTTGGGATGGCAGTTATTGGGATTTCATTTTTAATTCTCTCATGGATTACAATAAAAAATGTTTACGATATAATAATACCTTTAAGTTTCATAGGTATAGGATTCGGTTTTTTCACTGCTCCTAATACAAACTCAGTAATGGGTTCAGTGAAAGGAGAAAGATTTGGCATTGCCTCAGGAACACTAGGCACAATGAGGTTTACCGGCCAGATTCTTAGTATTTCTGTCGCAAGTGCCATTCTTTCTAATGCATTGCCAAAAAAGATGCTCCTTGGTATATTTACTGGTATAATGCAAACTGCATCAGTCACATATATTGATGCATTCGTAACTGGCTTCAGGATATCCATGCTTCTTTCAGGTATTTTAAGCCTGGTAGGAGCATACACATCAATACTTAAAAATAAAGGTACGTGAGGATTAGATTTATCTATTCTAACATCTTTTAAGCATTATGCGTATTGAGGCCATAAACATATCAAAAAAGTACAATCCTAAGGTGTTTGCCTTAAAGGATATAAATTTTTCAGTGGATCTAAAAGGTATTATGGCTGTAATAGGCAAAAATGGTGCAGGTAAAACTACGCTTGTGAGGATTCTTTCAACGCAGCTTATGCCAACAAATGGTCAGGCTTTCATTGAAGGATATGATGTAATCAGAGAACCTCAAAAGGTGAGAAACATAATTGCAGCAGTGCCGCAGGAAGCCAGAGCAATACCTTGGCTCACACCTATCCAGACTGTTCTTTCATATTTAATGTGGAGAGGTCTCTCTTACAGTGAAGCGAAAGAAAAAGGCAAGGAATCATTGCGCATTTTAGGTCTTGAAAATGTAGAGAATGAAAAAAACAGGAAGCTTTCTGGTGGCCAGAAAAGGAAGGTTCTCGTTGCTACGGTACTTGCAAGTGAAGCACCTTTAATATTTCTAGATGAGCCTACGACTGGGCTTGATTATCTTTCAAGGAAGGAATTATGGTCTCTTCTGCTTGAGATGAAAAAGAACAGGTTGATCATACTCACAACACATTATCTTGAAGAAGCAGAAATATTGGGGGATAAAATAGGTATTCTTGATAGGGGTAAACTTCTGGATCTCAATGATATGCAATCACTTAGAAATAAAATGGAATTACCGTATAGCATAAAAATTTTTGATCAGAATTTCAAAGTGGAATTTGACGGAACTGTAAAAAGGGTAAGTGACGGTCTGCAGATTTTTACAAATGAAAAAAATGTATATGAGATAGTTCCAAAGCTACTTGAAAATAAGATAAGGTTCAGCGTACAGGAAGTTTCTTTGAGCAATATTTTTGAATTTTTTGTAGAAGGTGGTGTTCAGGATGAAGAGGTACTGGAATCAGGTAATAGCATCCATTCTGGTTAATTCCGTATATGCAATGGTGAACTATCCTGTAGTTCTGATAAACACTCTTCTAGCTCCATTATCAATACTTGCAGTTGTTACGTTTGCAAGCCATGGCACGCTACTTCCTGTCGCTGCACTTGGCGCGCTTATAATGAACATGGTGGCTAGTGGCACATCCATGCAGGGTGATCTCTCGCATTTGAAAAATGACATGAAGCTTCAGGACATGATTGTTAGTTCACCAACATCCGCAGGAACATACATTCTCGGTATGGCAATTTCAGAGATAGTTTATTCAATACCTACTATCACTCTTCTCCTGATATTGAATTTCATATTCGTAAAGATCACTGTTCTAGGCTGGTTGACCATATTCCTGGATATGCTCTTAATATTCACATTTTCAATTTCCCTGGGGTTTTTCCTTTCAACGCTGTCATCAGACATAGTACAATCCTGGGCCTTTTCAGGAATAATTTCACCCCTTCTTACGACGATACCACCTGTTTACTATCCAATAACATACATACCTTTTCCATGGAGGTATCTTTCTTATCTGTCTCCAACGACATATGCAGCAGAAATAGCACAGAGTGCAGCCGGGTATGTGAAACTTGATCCATTAAATTTTGCATTGACATGGATAATTCTAATAGCATTCACAATCTTTATTTTTATAGTAGCAATAAAAAAGTCAAGATGGAGAGAAATCTAGAGAAACAATTTTGGCACAGTCCTGTCAACGTCAACGATAAGAACCTTTGGATCTTTACCCTCCTTAAGCCACTGCATTTCTTTAAGATCACTGGTACCAAGCTGTGCGGGTATTCCGAAGCTTTCTGCAATTCTCTCTATGTTTAGATCAAATTTGAGGTATGGTGCATCTTCCATATCTGGATAATAGCTTTTTGCAAAACTTCTCAAAATATTGTAGGCATTGTTTTTTAGAACAATAACCTTTAAAGGTATGTTGTATTTTTTTACTGTCCAGAGCGTTTGAACAGTGTACATGAAAGATCCATCACCTATTATGAGCAGTACCTTATCATTTTTCATGCCAATTCCGGCAGATGCCGGCAGACCCCAGCCAAGTTGACCACTTTTTGCTGTGAAATATCCCCTGCTTTTGTACCCAAAAATGTTCCTTAAGGTGTATGAAGCAGATATGGATTCATCAACAATAGTATGATCGTTGAAGAATTTTTTTGCCTGGAACATGACATAGTTAAAACCCATAGAGGATCTCTCATTTGCTATTTTTGTTGCAAATGTTAGATCCTTAGGCCTTGAATAGCTGCTTTTTTTCTCTATATATTTTAAAGATTCCCTCAGAAATAATTTAGGGTTCATCTGGTAGAATTCACCTATCTTTGGTGATATATTCATGCCTATGAATATCAGATCTTTGCCTGGAAGTATTGGTGAAGGCAGATAGGGGTAGAGAGTAATATCCCCTCCCACAAAAACTATTAGATCATTGTTAAGAAGAGTTAAATTAATTAGTGTTGACCCAGGCATAAGATCGACGGCAAATTTAGGATTTTCAGTATTAAAAACTGCCCTGCTTGAAAGTGGTTCTCCATAGACAGGGCACCCTAACTTTTCTGCAAATTCTTCTGCTTCAGCGAATGCATTAAACATGTCTATTTCATAACCAAACACGATCGCTGGGTTTTTTGCCGCCTTAATTTTTTCAGCGATTAATTTAACAGCATCAGAATTCAAAATTTCGTATGAATAATCGTAATCCTTTACCTTTTCATAGTTTCCATCCATATCCATTATGTTCATTGGCAATGAAATAAAGACCGGGCCTGTAGGTGGTGTCTGAGCAATAATCTTTGCCCTTTTCATTACAATCTCGATGTCATCAACGTTTCTTAGCTCATACTTGAATTTAACAGCATCAGAAATTACATTTTCTAAATTATAATAAAGCAATGGCTCATATACCATGTGTCGCATGTCCTGTTGACCAGCGGTAATGATCAGTGGCGTATGGTTCATTTTGGCAGTGTATATAAATGCCATTGAATTTGCCAAGCCTGGGAGGGTATGCAGGTTCACCATTTTCACCTTTCCCGTGTATTGAGCAAGACCATCTGCCATGCCAACAGATATTGAATCGTGAAGCGTCAGTACATAAGATTTAATATTCCTTAAAGCAGGTAACTCAGTAGTACCGGGGTTGCCAAATACAGGATAGAGATCAAGATCATCTATGGTAGAGGCAAAGATCTGTGATCCCTTCATTCTAAATCACCCTGTATAGGGGATCAAGACCCTGAACATATCTGAGTACATTTGATATCGTTTCAGTCAGAAACCTTTGCTGGCTCTCTATGGTTACACCAGCGATATGCGGTGAAAACATTGCATCGTCCATCTTAAATAGTTCAGAATTAAAATCAGGCGGCTCCTTATCGTAAACATCTATTCCAACTTTTATATTCTTTTTTTTCATAGCATTTATGAGAGCTTTTTCATCTATGATCTCTCCTCTTGCAGTGTTTATGATTATAGCACCATCCTTCATCATAGAGAATTCTTTATCACTGAACATTTTTCTTGTTTTTTCAGTAAGTGGTAAATGAATGGAAATAATATCCGCATTTTTAAGGAGTTCATGGAAATCCATGTATGTCAGGCCGTATTTTTCTTCGTCCTCAGGAGGAAGTCTTCTGATATCGTAGTAAATAATGCCCACGTTGAATGGCATAAGCCTCTTCGCAAGTTGAATCCCAATCATGCCCATGCCAACAATTCCGAAAATCTTTCCCTCGAGATCTCTTGATCCAGTGAGCATTGGCCATCTATGATGCACTTTCATTTCCTCGTTCAGGTTGAGCATATCCTTCAAAAATAGGAGTGTCATAGCAATAACATGCTCAGCAACGCTCTGCTTATTTGCTATTGGTATATTCGAGAGCATTATTCCTTTACTTTTCAGGTACTCGACATCAACATTATCGTACCCAGTACTTGCTACTTGAACAAATTTCAAATTTTTCATCTTATCTATTAAATTTCTTTCAACCTTAGTAAATGTTGTAACTACAAGAACTTCGGCGTCGGATTTTTCAATATCAGGCGTATTTATGATATCCATGTCAGGAAGAATCTGAGAAACAGTTTTTTTTACTTCTTCCTGCGGTATAAAATCGGGCAAAATAGTTAAGGCTTTCATGGTTAAATTAAGGTAAATCAGATATTAAAAATTTATCAAAAATCAGCAAATTTGTGAAATAAATTCCAAAGCATGCGGGTGCCGGGATTTGAACCCGAGGCTGAGCCGTGGCAGGGCTCTATGTTA
>JBMFSK010000011.1:0-25890 GCA_049967595.1 Thermoplasmata archaeon | reverse complement strand
CACCATAGAGGTGAAACACATGAACTGGATAGGAATAGATGCCCATAAATCTTCCACTACCATTGCGGTTATGGATGATAATGGGAATGTTATGGAGATGTATAAAGTTAACAATGACGTACATTTGAAAAAAATTAAATACAAATTAATTCTTTACCTTCTAATTCCGCAGAGGCATTTAGATGATATATAGAATAAATAAAAGATATACAAAAGACGAGGTATTAGGTCTTTTAGATCCAATTATAAGGGAATGGTTTGAAAATAAATTTAATGATTTAACTGAACCTCAGGCCTACGCTATACCATATATACACAGAGGAAAAAACGTTCTTGTTTCTGCACCAACAGGTTCGGGCAAAACTTTAACGGGATTCCTAACTATAATAAATGAATTATTTTTACTAGCAAAGGAAGGAAAGCTTGAAGATAATGTTTATTGTGTTTACGTTTCCCCTTTAAAAGCCTTGGCAAATGATATACACAGAAACTTGGAGGAGCCTCTTGAAGAAATAAAAAAACTAGCAAAGGAAAAAGGTATAGAAATACCTAAAATCACCGTCGGTGTGAGATCAGGTGATACACCTCAGAGTCAGAGGCAGAAGATGCTCAAAAAGCCGCCGCATATTTTTATTACCACACCAGAATCCTTGGCTCTGGTACTTTCTTCAATAAAATTTAAAGAAAGATTCAGATCTGTAAAATATGCAATCATAGACGAAACACATGAATTATCCTCAAGCAAGAGGGGTGTGATGCTCTCTATAAATTTAGAAAGATTGGAGCGCCTCTCCGGGCATCTCACAAGGGTGGGACTTTCAGCAACACAATCGCCAATTGATGAAATGGCAAAGTTTGTTGCGGGTTTTGATGAAAAGGGTGAAGTAAGAGACATCTACATAGCAGAGGTCGAAGCAAAAAAAATGCTTGATTTGAGGGTGATAACACCTGTACCAGATCTTGTGAACACTCCTTTTGAAATAGCGAATGAAAAGATGTATGACATACTTGTAGATTTAATAAACACGCACAGGACAACACTAATATTCACTAACACAAGAAGCGGGACTGAACACGTGGCATTTAAGTTAAAAGAGAAGGGTATAAAAAGTCTTGAAGCACATCATTCATCATTGGGCAAAGCAACAAGACTGAAAGTTGAAGAAATGCTAAAGAAAGGTGAATTAAAATGTGTGATTTCATCAACCAGCCTTGAACTAGGAATAGACATTGGATACATAGATCTGGTAGTACAGATAGGTTCTCCAAAAAGCATTGCGAAAGGTTTACAGCGCATTGGGAGATCCGGACATGCTTACGGTAAGATTTCCAAAGGAAGGATGGTAGTATTTGACATGGACGATCTTGTTGAATGTACTGTTTTAACAAAAGAGGTATACGAAAACAACATCGATAAAA
Organism: Thermoplasmata archaeon; assembly: GCA_049967595.1. GTDB lineage: Archaea > Thermoplasmatota > Thermoplasmata > Thermoplasmatales > ARK-15 > ARK-15. The sequence goes on along the minus strand of JBMFSK010000011.1, from coordinate 24,471 downwards.
TATTTGTGCCAAAAAATTCACTTGATGTCCTTTCTCAGGTAATTGTAGGTATGAGCCTTGAGGATGTATGGGATATAGATGAAGCATACTCACTCGTGAAGAGGTCCTACTGCTTTAAGGATCTTCAGTTTGATAAATTTATGGAAGTCATAGATTATCTTTCAGGAAAAACATACGGTGAAAAGTTTTACTCAAAAATATGGTATGATGAAAATGGTAAAAAATTCGGCAAAAAAAAGTCAACAAGAATGATTTATTTTATGAACCTTGGCACAATACCTGAAGAAGCAGACTATGTTGTTCTTGATGAAAATAATGTTCCGCTCGGTGATTTGAGTGAAAAATTCGTTGAGCATTTAAGGGCGGGAGACATATTTGTTTTAGGAGGCAGAACTTACGAGTTCATAAGGGCCAGGGGTTCAAAGATTTATGTTAAAAAAGCAGAAGGAAGGAGGCCAACGGTTCCTTCATGGGCGGGGGAGATGCTTCCAAGGAGCTTTGATCTTAGCATTGAGGTAGGAAAATTCCGAAGAATGATTGAAGATAAAATAAAAAACAAGGAGAACGTGATTGAATATTTAATGAACGAATATTACCTTGATAGGTCCGGTGCTACAAGCATTTACAAATACATACTTGAGCAGATGCCGGATTCAGTTCCTGTGGACGATCATGTGCTTGTTGAAGGATACATAGATCCATCAAAAATGTACAATATAATATTCCATTTTCCATATGGTAGAAGGGTGAACGATGCCTTATCTAGGGTTTATGCACACAATATTGCTAATAAATACGATCTTAACACGAGAATCACCGTTACAGATGATGCATTCATGATCACGGTTTCAAAAAATATACCTCTGGATTCTGTGCTTGGTCTGGCAAGCTCAAGGAATTTTTCAAAGGACCTGAAAAATGCCATTAAAAATACCGAGCTTTTCAAACAGAGGTTCAGGCATTGTGCAACAAGATCTTTTATGATTTTAAAAAAATACAAGGGGGCTGATATTTCTGTAACAAAGCAGCAGCTGAAAAGTGATAAGATTTTAGAAATGCTTTCAGAAATACCCAATTTTCCTGTAGTTGAAGAAACATACAACGAGATATTCAACATAGTGATGGACATGCCCCATGCAGCAGAAATAATAAAGGGCATAGAAGAACAGAGAATCAGGGTAAGCATAAAGGATTATTCAGATCAGCCATCCATATTTTCAAATAACGTGATACTTTCAAGCATATCTGATATAGTTCTTATGGAAGACAGATCAGCGCTTTTGAAAGAAATACATATGAAGATACTAAAGAAAGTACTGCCTGAGGAATACGAATCAATGTTCAGCAGTGAAGTGATAAAGGATTTCTATTTACATAAATTTATAATAAATAATTTTGATGAAATTATAAATTTCATCAAGGTTGTGGGTGCTGCAGACATAATGTCTGAAAAAGGTGTCAACATTTACTCGTTCTCTCCCCTTCCTTTTGAAGAACTTAAATCCATGGCCATAGATCTTGTAAGAAGCGGGAAAATAGTATCAGCATTTACGGATAGATCTGTATATACGATTAATGAATATTTGCCCTATTACAAGGCTATTTACGGGAAGGATATTCCCATTGATGAAAATATCATTAGAATTATATCAGAAATAGATGGAAAAACCACGACTGAAGCATGGAAATCAAGTGGCATGAAACGAGATGAGTTCCTGGATCTTTTAAGGGATCTGGAAAAGGCTTATCTGATTTATAGGAAGGATTTCAAAGAAAATGAAATATTATGGGAAAAAAGAGAAGTAGAAAAGGCTGATAGAGCATTATCGCTTAAATTTATTGCTTTAAAGATACTTTCTTACTATGGCCCATTAACCCTGGCCGAGATTTCATACTATTCAAATTCCAAAGAAGAAGAGGTCTCGAAAATTTTAGAAGAACTGGAAAAAAATAAAGAAATTTCTAGTGGCTTTTTCCTGCCAGGTTACGAAAAGCAGTACATGCTTTCGTCTGATCTTGAAAAATTAAAGCCGAGGGCATCTATGACCAAAGATGAACTCAGAAAAATAAGGTTTTTAAAATCTACAAAAGTTTTCAAAAACATAGCGGAAGCATTTTCATATTACATTTATTTCTCATCACCTTATGAAGCGAGTTTAAGGATAGAAAATTTTAATTTTTCTGACTGGGAGGGCATGAGGATAAAGAACGAAATACTATTAGGAAAGTTTCTTGGAAACAGGTACACTTATGTCCATGAATTGAATGCTCACAAACTAAGGATAAAAAGCGTAGAGCTCGATGATGTAGGAAAAAGTATACTCGCAAGGCTTGCCACAAAGGAAAAGGCATCCATTCAGGAGATTGCTGAGGATACAGAATTACACCCAAAAACTGTCAGAAATTATTTGAACGTTCTAGAGACTAATCTTCTCGTGTCTAGAGCATTCACCTCAGATGAGATAAATTATCCTGGATCAAAATTCACCACCGTAAATGTAAAGCAAAGTGATTTATCTGAATTTTTGAGAGATCTGGTAAAAAATACTGGGCCATATTCATTAAATGACTTGTCTGAACTAACAGGGATAGACAAATCAAAAATCAGGGATACTTTTTTTAATTCTGAAATCAAATCCATTGAAATTTCAGGTATCATTTATTATGGAGATATAGAAAATATAGAGCATGAAGAAAAATCGCTGCTCATGGATTTCCAGGATCCATTCCTGTTCCCGTACAGAATTGAACTTCTGCAGAAATATGGTTCTGAATTCAATTATTACCTTGTAAAAGATGGTGAAATATTGGGGGCACTGTCCATAGATGAAAATTCTGACAGTTTGTCTTTAATAGACATTAATATTCAAGAACAATATCTAGAACTAGCCCTTGACAAAATAAATGAGATTTCCAAATTTTATGATGATGACGTACTAATAATAGAAAAAATAAATGGTAAAGACGCTATTGAATATTCAAAATTAATGAAAAAGCACTCATTCAAAAAACACGGTAAATATTTGATAAGGGGGGATGTATACAAAAGGGATTTCCAGATTTCAGATCTTTCCAGAACAATGTTTTACCATCAAGGCATAGATATAGAAACAAGAAAAAAGACGCCTATGGATCTAGATTCACTTAACATGGGCATAAGAAGCGAATTTGAAATACCCATAAGGTGCTGGCATTACATATCCACTGAAAGGTTGAAAAGAAGCAATTTACTTTACCTTGCAAGAGGAATTCCAGACCAGTTAACTTATGCCACAACTAAAAACATAAAAATCTTTCAATCAATAAAAAACCCACAAATTGAGAAAAAGCATGAGACGGTGATTAATATGATCAGGGGGAAGGGTTTTGTTTCATCTCAGGAAATCATTGATGAATCGCCTCTAGGTAGGGAGATCACATCAGATATCATAGATTATCTTTTCCACAATGATTTTCTTGCAAGAGGGCCAAAGGATGATCTTATACTTATAGAATCAGACATGATGAGAAAAAATTCTTTGATTAAATACATTGAAAATCTCTGGAGAATGTTCGGTGCAATTAATGTTAGAAGGATATCATCACTCATAAAAGGCTACGCGAGCCAGAGAGAAATAAAGGATGCAATAAAAAAAGTGTCTTCATATAGGAATCTTAAGAAGATATTCTTCGGTGATGAGATATTCTATGCTAACCCTGATGAAATAGAACAGCTGAAATCAAGGAATATTGACTATGAGTTTATACTTGACCCCCATGATATTCTTTACCAGTACATGCTTCCAGATCTGAGAAAACAGGTGAAGCCGGGTTATTTCGTAATAATGAAGGGAACTAACTTAATAGCATCCTTCAGAGGCAGGATAAAGAAGAAAAGTCTTGAGGTCTATGAGTACGAGGGCGGTGAAGAAGGAAAAAGGGTGATCAGGAGCATTACAGGATCTATGGGCCTAAAATTAGAATTCACCGAAAAGATTATGGAAGAAATCATTGATGAATTCCAATGATGGGTATCTTTTTACCGCACACTCTGCACGTTCCGTCTTCTTTAAGGTTTTCTATTTTTACTCTGTACCCTGATCTCCTTATCAGTGGTGTTCCACAGTTCGGACAATAAGTGGTTTCATATTTTTCATCCCATACATTTCCAAGATAAACGTAGTTTATGCCCTCTTCCTTTGCTATTTCGTAGGCTGAAAGCATCTTTTTTATGGGTGTTTCTTCAAGATTCATCAATTTATAATCAGGATGAAACCTTGAAAAATGCACTATTGCGTTTTCTCCAAATAAATCAAAAGCCCATTTAGAAAATTTTCTTATTTCATTTTCATCATCATTCAGCGTAGGGATTATAAGATAAGTAATTTCAACATGTATGCCCAGATCTTTTGCACGTGACACTGTTTCCAGAACAGGTTCCAGCCTTCCAGATACAATTTTTCTGTAAAATTCGTCTGTAAAACCTTTCACATCTATGTTCATAGCATCTATATATTTTGAAAGCTCTTTCAGAGGTTCATCGTTTATATAGCCGTTTGTGACGTAAACACCATAAAGACCCTTTTTCTTTGCTTTTATGCTCGTTTCAAGGTTGAACTCGAACCATATTGTTGGTTCGTTGTAGGTCCAAGCAATTCCTTCTGAGCCGTCATCCAAAGCGAGGTTAATTACATCATCAGGTGTTAATTCCCTAAGCGGAAGGCTTTCTATTGTAGCCTGGCTTATTTCCCAGTTCTGGCAGTTTTTGCATTTTAAATTGCAACCTACTGTGCTAAGAGAAAAAATCCATGATCCTGGATGAAAATGGAACAAAGGCTTTTTTTCAATTGGGTCCATAGCCATTGCGCTTATTTTTCCGTACACAAGAGAGTAAAGCTTTCCATCTAAGTTTTTTCTTACATTACAGATACCTGCCTTTCCATTTTCTATCACACACCTGTGTGGGCATAGTGTGCACCTGACCTTGCCATTTTCCAATTCTTCATAGTAAAGAGCTTCTTTCAAAGTGCTCGTAACCATGGGAATTTATAATCACCTCCCTACCATCCTTAACTATCAAATTTTCACCTTCCCATGTTTCACCTATTTCATTTATAATAATATCCTTTTCCCTCATTTTTTCTTTTAGAGGTTGCCATTTGTTTTTATCCACAGAAAATAAAAGTTCATATTCACCTCCAAAGTTCAAGCCTATCTCTTCCAGAGGTATTTTAAATTCATTGCTTACTTCAATAGCAAGCGGATGAAATGGAAGCTTATCATAATAGATCTTGAAACCCGTTCCAGTTAACTTTTTCAGCTGAAGTATTGATGAAAAAATTCCATCTGAAAGATCCATAGCTGCTCTTACTCCATTTTTTGAAAGTGCAAAACCTTCTGGTATTCTGGGTTCAATTTCAAGCAATTTTTTGGCCCCTTCTTCAATGCCATTTTTCCAGAGATAATATCCGGCAGCGTTTTTGCCTATATAATTAGTAACAGCCAGAATTTGACCAGGCTTGAAATTTCTTCTCAGCATAATATATTCCTGCTTAACCTTTCCAAGAACAATACCTGTGGCGGTGAAGCTATCTCCCTCTTTCGTATCGCCGCCTACCATCATAGTGTTGTACTTATCAAGACATTTTTTTACACCTCTGTTAAATTTTAGAAAATAGTCAAATTCAAAATTTGGATTCATTGAATAGGCTGAAAGAAAATATTCCGGTTTACCGCCCATAGCTGCAATATCGCTCAAATTTAAAGATGCAAAAAAATATCCCGCATCATCAGGACATACATTATCCGGTATGTGTGTTCTTTTTGTGATGACATCGGTCGTGATTAAAATAAAATCTTTACCATTCTTGAAATAGAAAGAATCGTCATCTATTATGGTCCCGTACAATTTTTTTAATTGATCAATAATGGATCTTTCTCCTAACTCTGAAAGCTTCATGATTGATGTGTAAGTTTTAATACTAATAAACATTTTTTGTAAATGTGGATGAAATTATACTGAATGATTTTATTATTACGAGGTATTATTCTCTCTATTTTCCAGATGAAAAAATGGCTGTTTTCAGCGACTTTCATATTGGTTTCGAAGAAGTGATGGCCCAGAAGGGATTGTTGCTTCCGAAACTTCAGAAGAGGAGAATAATTGAAATCCTCGACAAGATGTTTCAATTCTATGATATTGAGATGTTTCTAATAGATGGGGACTTCAAGCATGAATTTTCTAGAAATGTAAAACAGGAATGGAATGAGGTGGAGGAAATAATAAATTACATACTCAAAAGATCAGAGCTTGTTGTGGTAAGAGGTAACCATGACAACTATCTTCAAACCATTCTCTCCAAATACGGCATCACACTAATGAGATCATTCAAAGTAAGGAACTATACATTTGTTCATGGCGATAAGCCAGTTGAAGTGAAAAACAAAATAATAATCGGTCATGAGCACCCATCTATCAAAATAAGGGATAATGTGGGTGGAATTTTAAGCATGCCCACTTTTCTTCAGGGGAAATGCATTACAGTTCTACCATCACCGAGCATATATTCATCAGGATCAGACATATTAGCTGGTGACATATTATCACCAATACTTAAGAATTATAACATTGATGAATTTAGAGTTTATTCATTAGATGACAAGCTTGGAATAATGGATCTAGGAAAAATAAGGGAATTAAAAAATTTGTATAAAGGGATTTAAAGCTTTTTAAAGAAGTTCACTGATGGTTCATATATGAGGCCTTTTTCTAGCAAACTATTCAGTATCTCATCGACCAATGATCTTTCAAAATTTAATTTCGAAGCGTTTTCTATAATATCATCGTATCTAGCACCTTTTCCGTCAAAATCCAGTTTCTCTATCATTTCTAGGAATTTTTTTTCAGGATCTTCTTGTTCTTTTTCTTCTGTTTTTAGGCCAAGCAATTCCTTGACCAAATTTGAATAATCTTCTATTTTAAAGTCATTGAACATTTCTAGCGCCATTGAAATGTTATCTATATAATTTTTTGAATAACCAGTTTTTTCCAGAGTGCTTTTATCAGCGTTATTTGCAATCTCCCTTGCGATCTGCATTCTATATATAAGATTTTTTATCGCTGATAATTTCCAGTACTCTTCGAGGAATTCGTCACATTCCTGTACAGTTTCTATTCTTACATCCAGGTTCTTAGCTTCACCGTATGTTCTTACTTTCCCTATTAAAGCTACCCTTACCGGAGGCTCAGCAGTCAAAAGGAATTTCCATACAGAAGAGGGTGAATAACTCTTATCAGCTGAAAAATGGAATGTGCCGGTGAGGTCATTAACTGTACCTGTAGCGAAGGTATTATCATTTAACAAGTTCTTGTTTTCCATGATGCCCACTAAGAAAATCCTGTTTACTTTTGCACCCAACCTTGTCAGGATGTAGTTAGCTTCTTTTTCTTCGCCTTTTTTTTCAAGAACTAAGCTATCATTGAATTCCATCGCAAACAATCTCCATGCAGGCTCTCTTGTCATTGTACCATCTCCTGAATACTCTCCCTTAACTTTTCAATGTATTTTTGATCTAGAAGTTTGAGCATATAAGGGTAAAGAACGATCCTATTTGAATCCTTTATGGACAATCTTGCAAAAATTTTAAAAGGTTTTAGAAGAACATTTTTTTCAAGCTCTTCCTTTATGATAGGGATTCCAGGTGATGATATTACCGTCTTCATAAGATTATCGAAGCTATTATTTGTTATATTTTCCATCTGCTGTCTGTTTAAAATCATCGTTGCGGCAAGTGTTCCATCATCGAATGTAACTTTACCAATCAGATCGTTAACGGGGGAAACCTCCCCATGCTCAGGGCATTCTCTACCTTTAAGTGCCTTGCCACATACTGGGCATCTTGCTATGATACCCGTGTCATCTTTAATATCGAGAATTATCCCTTCAAAATAAGCGAATTGTAAATTTTGATTCAGAGCCTCGATCATATCTATAGGTTTATCATTTATATCAATATCTTCCAAAGGTAAGATTTCCATATTCTCATCAATGTTCAGAGAAATTCTGTTTTTGTATTCCCGAACATATGCACCTCTTATCCTGTAACTTTTTCCCTGTTCAAGCTTTTTACCCCATGATGTAAATGGTATGTATCCTGTTTCGTCAGCAATTATGCCAGTGTATCTTTTTTTAGATTTGCCATTTTTTTCTTCTAAATAAAGGATCTTTCCCTTTACGTCCAAATTTTTGAAATTTTTTTGAAGTTTGTTAATGGTTAATGGGCTAAATGAAAACCTAACAGTATCAATTGTTTTATCTTCAATCTTTTCAATTTTTCCATTGCTAGGTATGTACAACCTGAGAACATCATTGAATGTTGATGTATAAGCATTTGTAATTTTAATTACATCCCCTTTCTCCAACGAAACATTCAACGAAGTTGTGAAGGGAATTGTTCCTGTTTCATCACCAAGTAGGCCAGAGGCGATCTTTCTTCCATCCTTATCGTTTATTTTTATTGAAACTATTTTAGCTTTTAAATTGAGGTTTTTAAATTCACCTTTTATGTCAGAAATCTTTATTGCTTTATCAGGAGCATATTTCTGCACAATTTTTTGCTTAATTAGTTCAGGGGGATAATGAAAAGATAACCAAATATTGAATAGTTTTTTAATTTCCTCTTTGCTAATCTGGCCATTTAATAAATTAAAAATATCATCAACATATTTTTCAATCTCTTTATCATCCATATGCATCACTGGTACTCCGGCAGATATTCTGCCTGGTTTGTTATGTCATTTATAAGGTTTTCTGCAGTTTTCTGATCCAGGCCTACCTTTTTCATTAAGAAATCCTTTATTTCTTCTCTCGTTGCACCTTCATTCAATTTTTCCTGAATCATTCCCACTATCCTTTCAGTGAGCCTTTTGTTAAATTCCTCTTCAAGCTGAAACTCTTTTATCATCATATACAGGGAAGTAAGTGCACCCATAAGAGCATCGCTGAATTCATTTTTGTTCAGGGATCCTATATCCAAGTCCACCTTCAATACTATTTCTTCATCGGTCCCCTCAATAACAAATTTTGGCATGTCTATTTTATCATTTAAAAGCAACAGTTTTCTGTATATATCCAGCCTCTGAATGGGATCAAGTAGGGCAGTTTTCAAGCCCGTGCTTATCTGTATTCTTATGAATTTTTCAGAGATGAAAATATAAAGTATAAAGGGTATTTTTGGATTTTCAGCTACAAGGTATGTTTTCTGATCTTTAACATTCCAGACCAGATCCATCATATCCTCTTTTGTATCTGTACCCGAAGTGAGCCATTTTTTTATTTCTTCGCTCCAATTAACCATTAAAAACCACCGGATAATCCTATTAATAGATATTATTTATATTTATTGTTTTCAGTTCCTGAATGCCTTTTCTAGGAATTGCAGACCTGTCTCGTTATTCCTTTTCTGGAAGGCACGTTTTGTTTCCTGTTCTTCATATTCAAACACTACCCAGGTATCGTTATCAACTGTATATGCATAAAAATCTGGTTTTATTTCAGAATGCGGCTTGAAAGCAACAGTGCATATGTATATTGGTTTATCTGTCAATTTTTTTATTTTTTCTAACACAGCTGTTAGTGTTTTGCCAGTATCAGCTATATCATCTACAACCAAAATATAATTCCTTATATCATTTAGCTGATAATCAAAACTGCCAAGCTTTACCTGAGTGCTAGGTATACCCTCATCCGTATAGTATGATGCCCTAATGCTCAAAAGATCTTTCACGCCTAGATAATCACTCATAAGCCTTGCGATTACCATGCCCCCCCTCTCTATGTAAATTATAAGATCAGGTCTACCGTACTTCTTTAGAATATCTTCTGAAAGCTTTTTAGCAAACAGTTTCATATTATTAAAATTTAATAATGTGTACCTTTTCTTTTCATTTTCGAATTTCAAAAAGTCAAGCCATTCCTTAGCACTAAGTAAAAGATCTTGCATAATACCAGAATCTTTGAGCTTTTTAGAAAGCTGCACCGCCCTTGGTGGCAAAAGCGAAGATTCCTTCAATAAATCTTCGTTCTCAAATAAAGCTTCAGGTGTTCCGTCAAAGATTATACGTCCTCTTTTCATTACAGAAACCCTCCTGCAATATTCAGCGACCAATCTCATATCATGGGTAATTACGATTATCGTAGATCCCTCTCTGTTAAGCTCAAGCAATATTTCCATGATCTCCCTTGACATCCTGTAATCCTGGCCAGTGGTCGGTTCATCTACTATTAAAACATCCGTTTTCATTGCTATTACACTAGCCAATGCAAGTCTTCTCTTCTCACCTCTGCTTAGAAACAATGGATCCTCCTCTTTCTTGTTTATTAACCCAACCCTCCTTAGCGTCTCATCCACTCTTTCATTTATTTCACTTTCTTTGACACCTATATTCCTCAACCCATATGCAATCTCATCAGCCACTCTTCTATTGAATATCTGATGATCAGGATTCTGAAACACATATCCAACAGTTTCAGGAATGGACAACCTAACCTTCTTTTCTGAAATATCCCTACCAAATATCTTAACTTCTCCCTTCCACTTCGTTAAATAACCTGAAATAATCTTTGAAAATGTACTTTTTCCTGAACCATTCTGACCTATCAGAGCTATGAATTCACCTTTTTTTACTGTTAGGTTAACGCCATTCAAAGCAATAGATCCGTCTGGATATTCATACTTCAAATCCTTTACCTCAAGTGCAGGTTCGCCTGACTTTTCGATTCGTCTTCTGGGTTTGTAAGTTCTTGCTGCTTCTATATCTATTTGCTTAACGAATTCATCATCGTTCTTGATTATTGTTTCAATTTCAGAGACTTCAATATATTTGCTCATTTCTGGATTACCAAAAACTTTTTCAGGTTTGTCATCTGCAAGTATTTTTCCATCGTAAAGAACTATAAGCCTATCCACGAATTTTTTCAAAATTTCTGGATCGTGCTCAACAAGTATTACAGTTATATCCCCTTTTTCCCTCAGCCTGGATATTGCATCTATTACCTCAATCTTTCCAGCAGAATCTAAATCTGAAGTAGGTTCGTCGAGAATCAAAATCTTAGGTCTCATAGCTAGAAAACTAGCTATTACTAGCCTCTGTTTTTGTCCACCGGAAAGTTCAGATGGATGAAGCTTGTCAATTAAAGGATACAAATCCCTCAGGCCTACCATATCAAGTGCCTCTTTAATTCTATTCACGATCTCATCCTTTGGAAGGCCCATTATCTGTAATCCCAAGGACAATTCATTCAAAGCACTCATGGTGAGGAATTGGCTCTCAGGATCCTGCATCACCAACCCGACTTCAGGGGCCATTGCGCCTTTTCCGGCAATAGCGTATTCGTTACCTTTTTTCTCAAGTTTAGAAACAACGGTGCCAAGAACTATTACTTCACCGTCAAAGTATTCCTGTGCTTTTCCAATAGGTAATTTTATCTGGTGTGGTATCAATCCTGCTATAAGCTGGCAAACTGTGCTCTTTCCTGACCCTGTAGTACCTGTAATACCTAGAAATTCATTTTTATAAACTGTTAAATTAAAATTTTCCATGTTAAAATTGGATTTAATGCCCCCAAAATTTGGATACTTCCATTTAAGTTTTTTTAGTTCTACAACGGGTTCAGCCATAGATATCCCCCCATTGCAAATGATAAATTCATTGTAATGGATATGTAAAGAGCGAATATTGATAGTATAATTGCTATTATGTCCACCGTTCTTATTCTTCTCTTTACAATCGGTTCAGATAATTTCTTTGATTTTGAAAAACCTCTTGCTTCAAGTGCAGAACCCATTTCTACAGCTCTTTTTATCATCAATGCAGTAAGAGGTATAGAAAGTGCGAGAAACTCCTTAATTCTGGATAAGGGGTTTTTTTTGGATGATTTTCCGCCTCTTGCAAACTGGGCATGTCTAATGGATTCAAGGTCCTCTTCCATTATATTAAGGCTCCTGAAAATCAAGCTTATGAAGAATGTTTGTTTAAAAGGCACTCTGATCTGATTAAAAGCGTCCACTATGTCAACATCCCTGGTTGTCATTAAAATCAAAAGTGTTAGAAATGCCATTGCCGCATATCCAAAAACCTTTGCCACACCAATGTATAATGATTCCCTTGTAATTTTAAAATAATAATTTCCTACATGAAATGATAAAAGTATTGATGTTCCAACTTGATTAAATATGAGCCACCAAAGTAAAAAAACTATAAAAGCTACGAATAACAAAGATAAATAGCTTTTTATAACATATTTTATTGTTCCAGATTCAATCAAAAAAGCAATAACAATTAAAAAGACGATAAGTGAAAATAGCAGATCTGGATCGCGCTTAGTCATTGCAAAAATAACTGAAATAGAAATTAAAAAGAAAATTATGAATTTAGTAAATGGGTGCAAATTAACGAACACTGAATCTGATTTAGCGGAAAATAATATGGTCTTGAGATATTTTTTTTCACCTTCTCTGTTCTCTCTTTCCGTCATTTTACCACTTAGGAAATAATACCTTTTGTTGTCAAACCAAACCTCTCTACAATTGGTGTCAATGCTCTTGCAAGGAAAGGTGCAATCAAAAGGACTATTGCATCACCTAGTATCCAGAGTCCTGCGCCATACCAATATGCATTAGCAGGAACAAAACCTAGCTGCACCAGTACCCAAACACCCCACATACCACCTATAATATTGGTAATACCCATTACCCAAATTGCAAACCAGAACGCAGACATTTTATTTTTTGTAATATCCCTTCCCAATGGATCAATGCCTATTCTTTTTAGGAAACCGCGATAGAAAAGAAGAACCAAAAGGGCTGGAACAAAGTCACCTAGGCTAAATGCCAAGGATGGTATCAAAGGTAACCCTGTTAAAAGACCCGCGCCTATGAAACATCCTATAAATGCTGCTAGAACACCCCAGAGACCCCACCACCATGTAAATACAATGAAAAATGGATATGCCCAGTATAAGAATCCAATGCCGGGGCCCACGACTGGAGTTGCAATTACCCCAAGCCATGAGAGTAAAATCACTACGGCGATTTGTATTGCAAAAAGGGTATATTGTGTAGTGCTCAATTTCCCGCCACCAAAAAATTTTAAGGAGTATTCATTACTCGATAAATATTCCATAGAATAAGTATTAATTTCCCTTATTTTATACTTTTTTATTTCTAACTTATTTATATTCCATATGATTTTTAATCAAATTAATAATATCTTAATTATTTTAAATAGAACAACGAAAAAGAAAAGTGTTTAAAGAAGAAAAAAGTTTACCATTCATGGCTGAATTTGTAGTAATATTTGTTTCACCTAAATATTCAGGAAACATAGGATCTTTGGCGAGGGTGATGAAAAATTTTGACCTCAAAGAATTGATCATTGTAAATCCACAAACCGATATCGATGATGATGCTTTCAGGTATGCAATGCACGGTGAGGAAATAATAAAAAATGCCAAGATAGTCAAGTCACTGGAAGAAGCTATAACTGGTTTAAATCTGGTTATAGGTACAAGTGCAATTTCAACTCATTCAGAAAAACATTTTTTGAGAATACCCAAAACACCGGAAGAAATTGCAGAAGAATCAAAAAAATTTAAAGGGAAAATAGGCATTGTATTTGGGAGAGAGGATATTGGATTGCTTAATGAGGAGCTGGAAAAGATGGATCTCTTTTTAACTATCCCTGCAAGTGAAGAGTATCCCGTGATGAACATTACACATGCTGCAGCTATAATATTCTATGAAATCTTCAAGACCAAACCATTAGAGCAAGAAAGAAACCTAGCTAAAAAAAGTGAGCTTGATAGAATTTATAACACTATAGTTGACATTATCAATTTAACCTTTTATCCTGAGCACAAAAAGAAAAATACATTCAGGATGCTCCGCAGGATAATAGGGCGTTCTAAAATTACATCATGGGAATACCATGTATTGATGGGCGCAATTAAAGATATTAAGGAAACATTGAGTCAACGTCAGAAAATGCCTCCTCCTTGACAAGTGAAACTTTCCTGATGCTACCATTATATTTTACATTTGTGAAAATGGCTGTAATCTTCATTTTGTTTGTCATATCTTCGTCTATCCTTGTGCCAACTTTTATATCTGCATTGTTATCCATTCCATCCGTTATTTTTTCCACTATTGAATTCATCATACTCAGGCTCATATCAGGACCAGAAACAATATTTATTAAAGCACCATTTGCAGTTGTATGATCAACGTTATAGAACTTATTTTTTAAAGTATCTTCAACAAGTCCCTGGATATTGTTTAACTCACCTTCCCCGTACATGATTGTTGAAGATCCTCCGTTCTTCATTATTTTCATCAAATCAGCAAAATCTATATGTATCATAGATGGCTTATTTATTGTTTCAGAAATATTTCTGATGATATCACTAACCAAATAATCCATGACCCTGAACGCCTTTTGTAAAGGCAATTTTGGAGCAATTTTGAGCAAAGTATCATTTTCAAGGACTATTACAGTATTTGAATTCTTGAAGAATTTCTCAAGTGACAATTTTGCTACCTCAGATTTCTTCTTACCTTCAGCGGTAAAAGGTAATGAAACTATTGAAATCACGAGTGCACCTGTGGATTTTGCTATCTGTGCTATTACAGGACCAGCCCCTCCACCGGTTCCGCCTCCTAGTCCCGCGATTATGAATACTATATCATTGCCCATTATTTTCTCCTTTAATTCATTTGCAGAGAGTTCTGCAACACGCTGCCCGAGTTCTAAGTTACCGCTTGTTGACTGCCCATTGGTAATCTTTTTACCAAGCAGAAATTTTATTGAAGCATTGCTTGAATCAAGTGATAGTTTGTCAGTATTGATTGAAATGAGTCTTACATCACTCAAGCCTATCATGCTTAGAGTATTTATTGTATTGCATCCTGCACCTCCTACACCTACAGCTAGAATGCTTACTCTTGAATCAACCGATTTTGAATCAAACTCCATAGCTTCATTAAATAATAAGTCCCATCCCATCTTCATCACCATTTATATAACATTTGTCCGACAAATGTCATCATGATAAACCTAATATATTAATTTTTCTACCAATATACCATTTTAAAATGAAATCATTTTGGACAGGAGTAAAAATTATAAAACAAAATGCTTAGCATGATTTATGGATGCTTTTGAAATAAGGAGAAAAATCTTAAAAAAATTGGCGAAAGAAAATGTCATCGTATTTTTACCAGAAGATAAAATTACATTAAAAATATCAAGAACACTTAATTTCACCTACATGTTAGTTTTTAATGACAATATAAAATACATTGTTCATGAAGCACAGGACGATTATTCTATCAGAGACGAAGAAAAAATAGTTACAATGGATCCTGAAGCAGCTCTGAAAAAGGTCATTAATGGAAAAAAAGCATTGTCCACAAATTCTTCAAATTTAAAAAATATTAAAGTTGAATTAATACTTCTTGATAGTATCTTCAGAAAACCATACGATGATGAAATTCAAACAATAAAAGAAGGGGCAACTCTCTTGGACAGGGCATTGGAAGAATCAATGAATAATATAAAAATAGGTATGAAGGAGTACGAAATAAAGGCTGAATTGGATTATGCAATTATGAAGATGGGATTCGAATATTTTGTTTATCCAACGGTTGTTTTGACCGGAGATAGAACTTCAATCCCGCTTGGAAAAACAACAAACAGAAGGCTTGAAAATGGTGATATAATTCAAATTGATGTTTCTCCGTCTTATAGAGGTTATGAACTATCCCTAGCTAGAGTAATTTTTACAGAGATTGACGAGAGCACAAAAGCGTTATGGAAAAATTACAATAAAGTTTTTGAGTTTGTCTCTTCCTATTTAAAACCGGGTACAAACTGCAATACCATTGATTCAGTTGTAAGGAATTTTATTCATGAACTTGGTTTTACATATCCCCATTATACAGGCTACCCTTTAGGTGGATTTACAAGTCCCAACATATTTCCTGGAAGCAAAGATGAACTTGAAAGAAATAGTATTTTTATCTTTTCACCTGGTCTTTACATAAAAGGGAAACTTGGTTTTAGAATTAAAAGAATGATACGCATCAAGGATGATTATTTTGAAACATTTGACAAATTCGGAGAGTAGCGGGGGGTGGATTTGAACCACCGGCCTACGGGTTATGAGCCCGTCGGGATTTCCTGGCTACCCCACCCCGCTTCCAGAAATTCTAAAGATACCATTCCTTAAGATAATGGACCATTTTACAGTGTTCAAGCTATACCTGACTTAATACTATGAATTGATTTAAGTAAATATATTTATGGCAAAAGCATTTATAAACATTTCTATTGAATAATCAGGAAATCTTCAGCTTAAGAATTTGAATATTTTTTTAAAAAATGTATTTTTATGATAGCTTTTTAAAGCTTTACCTGTGTAATACTTTCCTTCCTAGGTGATATATTTTTAGATATGATTTCCTCGATCTCTTTTTCGCTCGCTCCCTTATACAAAACCTGTTCTTTTTTGCTCCTATCCCTGTATATTGTTATGCCTTTACATTTTAATTGGTAAGCAAGCATGTAAGCTTTCTCTACTTCTTCAATCGTTGCTTCATTTCTCATGTTTATTGTCTTACTTACTGCATTATCTGTATGTTTCTGAAAAACTGCTTGCATAAGAACATGCCACCTATAATCTATGTCATGGGCAGTGAGAAATATCCTTTTCATGTCCTCAGGCAAATCCATAGACTGTATACTGCCTATTCTAGCAACTTCCCTCATGATTTCATCAGAGTAGATTCCCCTTTTTCTCAATTCTTCTTCAAAGAGTGTATTAAGTTCTAGTAATTCAGTATTTTCAAGAACCTGTCTTATATATACAAGCGCAAATAGAGGCTCAATGCCTGATGAAGTACCGGCAATTATTGATATAGAGCCTGTGGGTGCAATAGTAGTTGTGGCTGCATTTCTAATCTTAATGCCTTTTTCATGCCAAACTGAATGCTCCCAGGCATTGAATGTTCCTTTTTTGTTTGATATTAATGAACTCTCCTCATGGCTTACTTTTTCAATAAATTCCATCACATCTTCAGCTATGTTAAGAGCATCCTTAGAGGCATAGGGAATGCCAAGTTTTATTAACATCTCTGCAAAACCCATTACCCCCAAACCCACTTTTCTGGTTTGCTTTGTCATATATTCAATCTGTGGGAGAGGATATTTGTTCGCATCTATGACATTATCAAGGAAGTGTATAGCGATTTTTATTACCTTTCTCAATTTTTCCCAGTTTATTGTTCCGTTTTCAACAAAACGGCTTAGATTTATAGAACCAAGGTTGCATGATTCATAAGGTAACAGCGGTTGCTCCCCGCAGGGATTTGTTGCCTCAATATCACCGAGTAGCGGAGTAGGGTTATGCCTGTTTATCTCATCTAGAAATATGATTCCTGGATCTCCGGTTTTCCAGGCCTGGGAAATTATCAGGTTCCATATCTGTCTGGCAGGTATTTTAGATACTGTTTCTCTATTTCTAGGATTTATTAATTCATATTTTTCATCTGATTCAACGGCTTCCATAAACTGATCCGTGATGCCAACACTCAGGTTGAAATTTTTAAATTTTCCTTCAAAGCCCTTTGCATTAATGAACTGAACGATGTCCGGATGATCCACTTTCAGAATACCCATGTTTGCACCTCTTCTCCTGCCTCCTTGCTTTATGATGTCCGTTGACACATCAAATATTTGCATAAATGAAACAGGACCAGATGCAACACCCATTGTAGATCCTACAATGTCCCCCTGTGGTCTTAATTTCGAGAAAGAGAAGCCCGTACCTCCACCGGATTTATGGATAAGCGCAGTATATTTCAAAGCATCATAGATACTTTCAATAGAATCATCAATCGGTATCACAAAACAGGCGGATAATTGGCCAATAGATGTATTAGCATTCATCAGGGTCGGTGAATTTGGTATGAATTCAAGGTTTACCATTATCTCATAAAATTTTTTGGCTATTTCATCAATATAATTCCAGTCATTGTCTAGGATCTTAAGTAGTTCTTCGAACGATACTTTCATGGTCCTTTCCCTGTTCAATGATTCATAGGTCCTTTTCAGCATTTCTTTTTCATAAGGAGAAAGGTATACCTTTTTCATTGAGTAATAAGAAACTATATCTCTTTCTTTTTGCTTCTTGTTTATATCGAATATATCATCCCTGTAAAATATGTCAACAAGGGCAACATACCTTGCCACACGCCAGAACATTTCACGTGGTGTTTCTATAACTTTACCGGTATCATCCTTCAAGAGGTACCTTGATTCCAAAACCTTTATTGCATTTATTGTTAATTTAAGGTCATCCCGAATACCAAAAAGATATTTGATTTCCCTTATTTCTCTTCTCTTCTGCCTGTAAAGGATGTATGTTTTTGCAGTTTTTACTAACCCTTCCTCCATAAGTGTTTCTTCAACAAGATCTTGTATATCCTCAACGTTGGGTATTTCTCTATCAAATTTTTTCAATAGCTTTTTTTCTACAATTTCTCCGATTTTTTCACTTTTTCTCTCTATATCGGATGTTTCATTAGTTTCGTTTAAGGCCTTTTTTACAGCAGTTACAATCTTTTCCCTGCTGTATAAAACAAAATCACCGTTTCTCTTTTTTACCAATCCAAGCATAAAAATAAAAATAAATAGTTAGAGAAAAATTTTTCCATCACTTTATTTTATTGTAGGCTTCCATTACATATTCAATAAAATTTTCTTCTGGATATGCACCTATAAACTGAACATCCTCATTTATAACAATGTGAGGTACACTTGAAACTCCGAACTTGTCGGCCCAATCTGGAAATTCAATTGCTTCAATCATTTCACCTGTGATGTTATCATTATATTGGGCAAATTTGTGCGCGACCCTAACAGCCTTTGGGCAGTATGGACAGGTGGGTGTAACAAAAACTTGAATCTTTATTGGCTTGTCCACTTGTTCGAGATGCTCTTTTACATGACCGTCAAATTTAACGTTTCTCTTTGAGACGCTCATTATGTCCTCTACAAGACTTGAAAATTCATATCCTGCTGGTATGCCAATATACCTTATTCTTGAACCATATTCATTTCCATCAGTAACCACCGATGTTGGGGCATGTTCAATACCCATTTTCTTCGCTATTTCACTATTTAAATCATAATTCAACACTTTTATTAAGTCTGACAGAGAGGCAAGTTCGTTTGCAATATCCACAGATTCTTTGCAGTACTGACATGATGGATCGTTTACAGTGAAAACGTACAACTTTACATCTTCCTTTAGATTCTTTTCAAATTCTTCCATCAGATATTTTTTATCCTCTTCACTTATTAGTGCCATTCGATATCACCTTTTTCTGTTAAAATCGGTTTTAGTATATATATCTTTCTTATCCATGCTCAAGACAAATTTTAAATTATTTGTCTTAAGATTATTAAAAGGAACAATACTGCAAGATAAGGTGAGGTTGTTTTGAAAATAATGAAAGAGAGTTTTTCCTGTGGATTTAACATTAATTTTACTATAAGATATATAATAAACAAATTTACAATAAACATAATGAAAAACATGTAAATTGAAAGTATGTAAAATATGTATAGAGAAAATATTATTAAAAATATAGTTGAAAAGGCAATGATTCTGATGGTAAATTTCACTCCTTTTTTTACTGGAAGCATAGGAACGTTCGCTTTTTCATAATCAAATTTGTATCTAATTGCAAGGCTCCAAATGTGGATTGGAGTCCAAACAACTATAGTAAGCATTAAAATAAAAGGGGTAATTGAGAAAAAATTATATGTCAACGCTGACCAGATGACCATAACAGGTGCACCACCTGCAAATGAGCCTATTACAATGTTCCAGGGTGTTTTTCTTTTTGTTAAATAATTGTAGAGGATTGGATCAAATATAATACCAAAAGCAATCCATATTATTGAATAATATAATGAAAAATATAAGAAACCTAGCACTCCTATTAAAATTAGTATTATACCAAAATAGATAGCCTTTTCTGGAGGATATACCCTTTTGCTTGGCAGTGGTCTCGTTTTTGTTCTTTCCATTATTGCATCTATGTCCCTATCTATGTAATTAGTGATTGAATTTGTTCCCATAACAGTTAGGAACAGAAATATAAGCGAATAAAAATATATAAAATTGAAAGGATAAACAACCAGAGCACCGCCTGCAGCTCCACTAAATACTAGCAATAAAGTTTCTTTGTATTTTCCAAGATCTAAATAGTTTTTTATGGTGCTCATATGCTCAGGAAAATTGATCACTTATTTAATTTTAGCCAATGTAGAACAAAAATATTTTTCAAATAATCTTTATTATGATAATGGAATAATGCTTGGAATAAATTAAAATTTTTAATAATTCCTTTTTTTATTTTAAGAAGAATAGTGATGGACCGGCGGGGATTTGAACCCCGGGCCTCCACATTGCAAGTGTGGCGATCTTCCAGCTGATCTACCGGCCCTTTATTCCAGGTCTCCTTCCTCCTCCATTCTCCTTCTCTCTTTCTCTTCCTTCCTTCTTTTCTCTAACTCTATTTCCTTTAATTCCTCATCCTGTAACTCAACATGCCTTTTCCTTGCTTTTTTAATGAACTGAGGTGGTATATCCTTTGATATATATATTGTCTTTGTTGCTCTATGGAATTCAACCCCCTCTTCCTGTGCTTTCTTAACATTTATTTCCAGAACTAACGGATCCTCAGATCTGTGCCTTCCAGCTATATATGCCTCCTCATAAGTTTTAGAAAGATGAATCCATTTTCTTTCCCCTGGTTTTATCCCTATTTCATTCACGAATTCTTCCTCTTCAGGCACAATTGCATAATAAAGCTTTTCAGGTAAATTATCACTTGGCAAGTCAGAGAGGTCAACATTTATTGAGTGCCCATAAACTGCCCTTACCTTTCCTTCTAAGGTATCCATCTGAAATCTTCCTTTTGGATCGGTAATTATGAAAGCTTCGATATGCTGAGGTTTTAACCATCTAAATTTTCTTTCTTTAGTTCTTATTCCTTCTGCAATTTCATCTATTTTTGCCCATCCCTTTTCATCTATTGTTACGTTGAATTTTTCTGGAAAATGCCTTAGTATGCCAGTTATTATCCTGCTTATTGCTTCAAGCTCCCAATCATTTAAAAGGAGTCTCCCTTCATCACCGCAAATAGGACATGTTTCCCCTCTAAAGGGGCCATGAGTCTGGCATATTTTTAATTTCATCTTAACACCTTTTTCAACCATTAATAGGTTTAGAAATAAAAACCTTTCATTTTATTTTCTCAAATATTTCAAAAATCCTATCAAATAGTTTAATTAATTCAGCTTTTTTTTCCTCACCTATATTCTTCATAAATTCTGAAAATTTCTCTTGAGTTAATTTTTTTATCTCATTCTTCAAAGATTTACCTTTCTCAGTTAAAGTTAATGTCTGGCTCCTTCTGTCATTTCCTCTTTTTCTTTCCACAATGGAAAGTTTTTCAAGCTCATCAACGGTGAATGTGATCATTGTGGACGAAAAACCAGTTATTTCAGATAATTTTGTCATTGTTATTCCCTCATTATCAGCTATTTTCATAAAAATAAAAATGTCTGTAGTATTCAGATTATCTATATCAGGATTGATCATTTTGTTGATTTTTATTATAAGTTTTTTCATTTTTATTAATCTTTCAAATACTTCATTTTGATCCATTTTCTCCTGCCCCCGCTAGAGATTAAACATTCTCCTCATGAACATATCTTCCTCCTCTTAATGCTGAAAATATTGTTCCTATCAATATCAGTATTATTGAAATATACAAAGAATAATGTAAGCCCGTAATGAATGATGGGCCTATTACGCTTGGCAAAAATGTATGTGAACTAAGTGCAATTACAGATGATTTTGCCAATCCAGATGATTTAATTGCCGAGAGTGGATCCATGCCTAAGAAGGCTGCAAAAAGGAGGCCCGATGGCGGTAGCTGTGATAGTTCAAGAGCAACATTCTTAGGAACTATACTTATTGCTGCATTATACATTGCACCTGGAACATAATGAGAAAAAATTGTAATAGTTATTGAAAAAAATATAGCCATGCTTATAGTTGATCCAATATTACTTAAAGTCATTCTCATGCCATTTCCGGTTCCTCTATGCTTGGAAGAAATTGAATTCATTATTGCAGTAGTGTTTGGAGAAGCAAACAACCCATTCCCAATGCCATTTAAAAACATTATAAGCTCAAATTCAACAATATTAAAGTCATAAGGCAAAAGAATAAGTAAAAACAAGGATAATGCAATAATGAGCATCCCGGTTGTTGCGAAAATCCTTGCACCATATTTATCCGTTAGGTGTCCACTTATAGGTGCAATTGATACCATACCTATCATCATTGGTAACAGATAAACACCTGCCCAAAAAGGAGTTTGTGTGTATGGATATCCATGGAGTGGTAAATAAATGCCCTGAAGCCAAATTGTTACAAGAAACATCACAGCACCCCTTGCAAGTGTATTAAAAAACAGGCTTAAATTACCAAATGAAAAGGCTTTTATTCTGAATAAAGAAAGATTGAAAAGAGGATCCTTAACTTTTCTTTCCACAAAAATAAATAGTATTACAGATAAAATACCTACTGCAAAAGCGATAATTACCCATGGATTATTCCATCCCACTTGAGAACTACCGTAAGGCTCAAGGACGTATGTAAAACCTAAAGATATTAAAATCAAGCCTGTAGACAAGGTAATATTACCAAAATAGTCTATTTTAACGTTCATTTTTTCATAGTTTCTCTTAAGTCTAAAAATTGACCAAAGTGTACCGGCAAATGCAAATGGTATGTTTACAATAAAAACAAGATGCCAATTATATCCCGCCAGAAAACCACCAAGAATTAAACCTAAAACAGAGCCAACTATAAATGCAGATTGATTTAAACCCAAGGCTTTGCCCCTTTCATTTACAGGAAATGTATCTGTCAGCAAAGCAGTGCTATTTACCATTAAAAAGCCGCCACCTATTGCCTGTACCATCCTGAAAAGAATTAATAAAAGAGCACCAAAATTCCCGGAATTGTCCGGGACAATTGAGAGAAGAACAGAAGCAATTGTGAAAACGATGAAACCCCATGTGTACATTCTTGTTCTTCCATATATATCTGAAATCCTTCCAAATGTAACCAATACACTAGCAAGTACAATGCTATAACCCATTAATATCCAAAGAAGATAGATGAATTCACCTTCCGAAAATGGATTAATTCCCAGACCTCGAAATATGGTTGGCAGTGATATCATAACTATGTTAGCATTCAGGGATGACATTATGACGCCTAAGGTTGTGTTAATTAAAACAGTCCATTTATATTCCATCAGCTGGAGGTAATAATCTTTACAATTAAAAATTTTATTATTAAAGTATCTTTGAAGCGACCTCTTCTGCAACAGAAACTACACTCTTTTCATTTTCAATTGTATCTGTAGAAAATATAACATCTACGGTTCTCTGAATTCTATTCAATGCATTGGCTACAAAAAGGCCATGAACACATCCAACCACTATTTTTGAAGCTCCTGAATTTTTAAGTATTGTAGATGCTGTTGTAATTGTACCACCCGTGGATATCATATCGTCTATTATAGCTACAACCTTATCCTTCACATCTATATTTCCAGCCTGAATCTCAACTGTATCACTATCTATCCTCTTTTTTTCCAATGAAATATAAGGTTTATTCAGAAGCTCTGATAGATACTTTGCTCTTTCTATTGAACCTTTATCCGGCGAAACTATGATATCAGGATTAAATTTCTCAAAATATTTTGCTAGGACTTTTTCAGCTTTTAAATCAATTGCCGGTACCTTAAACCAATTTATGACTTCCGGGTTATGAAGATTTATTGTTATAACTCTATCAACATTGTCTGAAAGGTGTTCAGCAAAAACTTTTGCACTTATAGGCTCGCCTTCATTGAATCTTTTATCCTGCCTTCCATATCCAAAATATGGAATTACAGTAGTAAGGCTATTAATATTATACTGCCTAATGGCATCAACAAGTAAAAAATATTCGATTATATTGGAATCAGGATATGTATTCTGTATCAATACAATATCCTCCCCGTCAAGTTTTTCGTGTAACCTTACATAACATTCTCCATCTGAAAATCTTTTAATTTCCCTATGCGCCATCTGGATTTTTGTAATCTCTGACAATCTGGATGAAAGCATTAGGGAACTCGAGCCACTTACAATTCTCATAGTTAATGGAATGACAATAGATTTAAAATACTTTTTTATCTCGTTATTGAAAAACATTAAATAATTCCGGTCAATTTACCATTTGTGCCCCGGTGGTGTAGTGGCCTATCATATGGGTCTGTCACACCCATGACCTGGGT
>JBMFSK010000010.1:0-27980 GCA_049967595.1 Thermoplasmata archaeon | reverse complement strand
TTTTGAGAGGTTCAACATCATAATGCCTAAAACTATGGGAATTTAGGAAGTTAGGATTTAGAGAAGAAAAACAATCCAAGCTGCAACCTTTAGACACGTTAAACAAATTAACGTAAATGCTTCGTTTATGGGAAATTCAATTATTGCTGCAAATAAAACGTTTCAGATATATGGCCTTCCCAGATTTCAAAATTCTTTTGTTTCTCCTGGCCTGAAAATTACTACTTCGGAAATTCCTTTAAGTTCATTTTTAAATTCCTCTGGATCCTGTTTTATCACATCAAAGGTATTATAATGTATGGGTATCACATACTTAGACCCAAGCATTTTTGCAGCGTATGTTGCTTCTTTAATACCCATGGTAAAGAAACCTCCTATTGGTAACATTGATATTTCCGGTTTATAAAGCTTTCCTATCAATTCCATATCCCCAAACAAGCCAGTGTCACCTGCATGGTAAACTGTTCTAGAAGCATTTATAATATATCCGCATGGTAAGCCTCCAGAGTGCTGAAAATTGTCTTCGCTTATTCCGGCTGTGTGCAATGCATTTACCATTGTTATTTTTATGCCGTTGAAGTCATATGTACCAGAATAATTCATACCTATTGAATTTACCCCCTTTGAAGAAAGATACTCAGCGAGCTCATAAATAGCTATTACTTGCACATCATTCTTTTTCGCTATTTCTATGGCATTTCCTAAATGGTCTCCATGCCCATGTGTAACAAGTATTAGATCGGGTTTAAGATTTTCCTTTTTTACTGTTGCCTTAGGATTTCCTTCAATAAAGGGGTCGATCAAAATTTTGTATTTATCCTCGAGCATAACAGCCGAATGGCCATACCAAGTTATTTTCATTTTATCACCTCACATTGAAGATCTGCACTCAGGGCATACTAGTTGCCCTTTATAATATGTTAATTCGGTAGAAAATTGACCGCAAACTTCACATATACCAGACAAATGTTCTTCTTCATAATATTTTTCATCACTTTTATCCAAAGATTTGCTCTCCGCAATTGCTAAAAGATCTGGAGCGATCTTAACTATATCATTTTCTGACAAAATTCCAACGATCTTATCTTTATCCGTTATGGGCAATTTTCTAATCTTTTTGTTTGACATTATATAAGCTGCTTTTTCTAATGTTTCATCTTTTTCGATTACCATCAAAGGACTTGACATAATATCCCCAAGTTTTATAGCATTTGGATCTAAATTTCTAGCAACAACCTTAACAACAATATCTCTGTCTGTGACAATCCCTATGGGTTTTGAATGATCGCTTACTATGATTGTGCTTATACCCCTCGATACCATGCTTTTTACTCCTTCTATAAGCAAAGTTTCTCTATCAAGTATAAGGGGGTTCCTGGACATTACTTCTGAGACTTTTATTGTTTTCATCTTCCGCACCAATTAATAAATATCAAAGAAGTTTTAATAAATTTTTCTAAAGAACCATGAAAAGATTTTTAATAAACAATGGAATTAATTGTACAAATGGAAACCCCTTTGATGAAACAATATTATGAAATTAAAAAGAAGTATAGAAATATGATCCTGTTTTACAGAGTAGGGGATTTTTATGAAACGTTTGGAGATGATGCAAGAATTGTTTCAAAAGAGCTTGAACTAGTTTTAACATCAAGAAATAAGGATAAAGAAAGTATACCGATGGCAGGTATTCCTTATCATGCACTTTACTCTTATATAGGAAAGCTGGTCAATAAAGGGTACAAAGTAGCCCTCTGTGAGCAGCTGGAGGATCCAAAACTTGTCAAAGGCATAGTTAAAAGAGATGTTATAAGGGTATTTACACCTGGAACTATTTTTGAGGAAGAATTGCTCACAAATGTAACCAATTATTTATGTGCTGTAAGTTCAGAGAATGATGCAGGAATCGTATTTGCTGATATTTCTACAGGTGAATTACAGGGATCATGGTTCAAGCCTGGAGAAACAGATTCTTTAACATCTGAACTTTACAAAATTAATCCAAAGGAGCTTGTAATTTCAAATAATATGAATGAAAACATAAAAAATTTTGTAAAAGAGAAAAACATACCTTTTAACATATTATCAATGAACAGATTTGAGGCAGAGCAAATAATAAAAGATCACTTCAAAGTTCAGGAAATTAGTATCCTGAATTTACAGGAAAAAGAGAGTCTTATTATCGCTTTAGGATCAATTATAAAATATCTAGACGAAACAGATAGGGAAACATTAAAAGTATTGAAAAATTTCAGAATTTTTGATAATAAAAATTATCTTGTTCTGGACGAAACCACTCTAAAAAACCTTGAAGTTTTTAGAGATGTAAGGAATGAAGAAAAGTATTCATTGTTAGGCATAATTGATCAATGTTCGACGAAAATGGGATCAAGAATTCTACGGCACTATCTAAACTATCCGTTTGTGGATACTGTTTTGATAAACGAAAGACTTGATGCTGTTCAGGAAGTAATTTCAGATACAATAGGCAGAATGCTTGCAAGAGAAAATTTGAAAAATTTTCCTGATTTAGAAAGAATATGGTCGAGAATAGTAATAGGCAGGGCAAACTCAAATGATTTAATCTCTTTAAAAAATGCTTTGAGGAGAATTCCAGAAATAAAGAATTTCCTTAAAGACAAGAAATCAAAATTCTTAAATTCGCTTAATAAGAAAATAATCTATTATAACGAAATAGAAAAATTAATACAAGATGCTATTGAAGAAAATGGAACTGAAGGTTACATAATTAAAAATGGCTTTGACCATTTACTAGATGAATACAGAAAAACAATTTCAGATGTTGAAAAAAACATTTCAAGAATTGAAGAAAAGGAATCTGTTTCAACAGGAATAAAAAATCTTCGAATTGGATATAACGATGTTTTTGGATATTACATTGAAATACCTAAATCTCAGACATCCAAAGTTCCTTCCCATTTTATAAGAAAACAGACATTAAAGAATGTTGAAAGATATACAACTCAAGAACTAGAAAACCTCGAATTTAGTGTACAAGAAGCTAAATCCAATATAATTGCTAGGGAGCAGGAAATTTATTCAAAAATTCTTTCTGATATATCAAAAAATGAACGCATGAATGAACTTGGAAATAGTATAGGTGAATTAGACCTTATATTAACATTAGCTGATATTGCGGTTAAAAGGAGATATTCGAGACCAATAGTTGACGATTCTACATACATAGAAATAACCGACGGAAGGCATCCCGTACTGGAAAATTTTATGGATTCTTTTGTTCCGAATGATACAAAGATGGATACATACATGAACAGATTTTTAATAATTACTGGTCCAAATATGGCAGGAAAAAGCACTTACATGCGCCAGATAGCGTTGATCACAATAATGGCTCAGATGGGTAGTTTCGTTCCAGCATCAAAAGCCAAAATAGGAATTGTAGATAGAATATTCACTAGGATAGGTGCAACTGATGATATTTTAAGGGGCCAGAGCACATTTATGACAGAAATGACTGAACTTGCAAACATTTTAATGAGCGCTACAAATAAGAGCTTGATAATACTGGATGAGGTAGGCAGGGGAACAAGTACTTTTGATGGATTGAGCATTGCTTGGGCGACCGTCGAATTTATACATAACAATATTAAGGCAAGGACTATTTTTGCAACACATTACCACCAACTGATAGATCTCGAGAAATATCTTGAAGGCGTAAAAAATTATCATATTCCAGTTCTGCAAGAGAGTAACAGGATAATATTTACAAGAAAGCTCAAGCCAGGTGGTATTTCTGAAAGCTATGGAATTGAAGTTGCCTCTATGGCAGGATTGCCTGGTACACTAATAGAAAGAGCGAGGGAAATACTTAAAAAAATTGAAAATGAAAATGTCCTTGAGGTAAAAAAAGTAACAAAGGAGCGGCAAACCAATCTTTTCGATTTGTTAATAAGTGAATACATTAGATCACTAGATGAAAATATCAGCCCGGAAGAAGCATTAAAAATAGTTAAAGAACTTAAAAAGATGGTTCATGGATAAATCCATGTACCTGATTTTTCCTCAAATGCATCTTTCATAGATTCAGGACTGGTAATCAAAACCCTTCTTCCACCATTAGAAATGAATTTTATGGCTGCCTGTATTTTAGGGCCCATGCTTCCTGGTTTGAAATGTCCTTGCCTGTAATATTCCTGAAGCTCTTTTATTTTTACTGAATCCAATGGCTGTTGATTCTCTTTTCCATAGTTTAAAAATACCTTATTAACAGCAGTTAAAATGATTAGCTGTTTTGCATTCAAATCCTTCCCCAATGTGGCAGCACCAAGGTCTTTATCTATAACACCTTCAACACCAATAATATTTCCATTTCTCCTTATTACGGGAATCCCTCCCCCTCCAACGGCAATTACTATGAATCTCGCATCCATAAGTGAAAGTATTGC
Organism: Thermoplasmata archaeon; assembly: GCA_049967595.1. Taxonomy (GTDB): domain Archaea; phylum Thermoplasmatota; class Thermoplasmata; order Thermoplasmatales; family ARK-15; genus ARK-15. The sequence continues at coordinate 23,553 of JBMFSK010000010.1, read as the reverse complement.
ATCCTTTTCAATGATTCTTAACGGCTCTGGAGAGGGAACAACACGCCTCCATCCTCTCCCCGAATCTTCTACCATTTTCCACCCTTTTTCTCTGATAATTTCCTGGGCCTGGAATCTAGTATAGAAAGGTCCTATAGGTTTAGTGGGATTTCTAAATGCAGGATCGTCTTCGTCTACCTGGACCCTTGTCAAAATAGTTATTATGTCCTTGTTAATTTTTTTTGATTTTATTGCGTTGTTGAATCCCTGTTCAAGCATATATCCTATCATCCCCTGGGATTCAGCACCGCATACATCAAGTGGCATCTGCGGTACAATATCCTTGGCTTGTTCATTTTGAAGTAGTATCATTCCTACCTGTGGGCCATTACCATGCGTCAATGCTACTTCGTAATCCTCAAATATCCAAGCTATGTTTTCAGCTGTTTCCTGCGCTCTTTTCATTTGTTCTTCAGCCGTTCCCTTATCGCCAGGTCTTTGAAGAGCATTACCTCCCACAGCAATTACTATTTTTTCCATAATTTAACACCTGAGAGATCAGGTAATTGATTATGAATATAAAAAAATTGATGTCAAAGAGCTTTTCACTTATAAAACCTCAAAATAATATATAAGAAAGAAATATGGGATAATATGAGTATTTTGATTAAAAATGGTTTAATAATTACTCAGAACATTGATAGGAATGTTTCTTATGGCGATATTTACATTGAAGACAAATTCATTAGTGAAATTGGAAAAAATATTTCAATTGAAGCGGATTATAAAATAGATGCATCAAACAAAATTGTAATGCCTGGTTTGATAAATACACATGCTCATGTGGGAATGGGCCTCTTCAGAGGTTTTATTGAGGATTTAAATCTAGATGATTTTCTTAAAAAAACATTTGAAATGGATGAAAAAAGGACAGATGACCATATTTACTTTTCATCATTGCTTTCTATATACGAAATGATCAGAACAGGCACTACATCATTTTTGGATCTTTATTACTCTGAGGATATTATTGCCAGAGCTGCTGAAGAGGCGGGTATAAGGGCATTTCTTTCATGGGTAACACTAGATGAGCAATTCACTACTCAGAAAGGATCTCCCTTAAAAAATGCTGAGAATTTTATCACATCACATAAAAATAAGGAAAGGATTTATCCATCTGTTGGATTTCAAGGTGTTTATGTATGCTCTGACGAAACTCTGTTAAGAGGTAAAGAAATTGCAGAAAAGTATGGAACTATAAGACACATGCACTTAAGTGAAACAAGAAAAGAAGTTTATGATTATCTGAAAAGCAAGGGTAAAAGACCTGTAGAGCATCTTTATGAAATAGGTTTTTTGAATGAAAATTTGATCGCTGCCCATACAGTATGGGTAACGATGAGAGAAATCAAACAATTAGCCGAGAAAAATGTCAATATATCTCACAATCCAGTAAGTAATATGAAACTCGGTACAGGCGGAGCGGCACCCATACCAGAAATGATCCAGAATAATGTCAATGTCACTTTAGGAACAGACAGCAACGTGACAAACAATAACTTGGATCTATTCAATGTGATGAAAACATCAGGTTTACTTCATAAAAATGAGAAATGGGATGCTTCAGTTTTAAATGCACAGGAAATATTTGATTTTTCAACTATAAACGCTGCTAAAGCTTTAAAAATGAAATCTTTACTAGGCTCAATTGAAGAAGGGAAAATTGCAGACATTATAATAATAGATCCTCTGCCAAATGGTTATCCTATTTCAAAAGGAAACGTAGTTTCAAATATAGTATATTCGATTGAAGGGCTCAATGTCGATTCGTCCATAATTGATGGTAATTTAATCATGAACGATAAAAAATTTATTAATCTTGATTTCAAAAAAATAAGAGATTTTATTGAAAAGGAAAAAATAGAATAAATCTTCTTACTCGAGTTTTGCGTTAATTTAATTTTTAATATGAAATAAAAATATGAAGTTAATAAGAGACTTACTTTATCATAAAAAAGGATTTGATTAAATAATTTATTACTTAAAAATTAGTGCAAATGTCTTTATTTTACAAATTTTTGATACTATTATTCATTGTAAAAGATAAAATTAACACAAAACTCTAGCTTCTTATTAAAAATTTATATACATAAGTGCAAAAATTTTTGCATCATTCACAAGATTTGAAATTTTGCAGTATTCATTAGGACTGTGCTCAACAGGATCAAGAGTCGACCATACAACTGCTGGATAATTTTTTCTTCTCACTATTGCCGCTACTGTGCCTCCACCAATTCCTATTACCTTCGGGTTTATGCCGCGAGTGTCCTTCAGTATTTTAATTAAATTCTGAACTACCCTTTCATCAATGTCAGTTGGTTTTGCTGGATCAGCTTTTTGAACAATGTTGAAATCTATTTTAGTATCGTATTCCTTTTCTTTTTTTTCTATCACATTTTTTATTGTATTTATAACATCGTCTATACTGTACATGGGAAGTATCCTGGTATCAAAATACAATATGTCATTTCCTGGAATTGTGTTAATATTAGAAACATTCAACTCCTTTTTTGTTGGCTCGAAAGTTGAATATGGTGGAGTAAATATTTTATCAACAGCGTTATATTCTTTATGCAAAGCTTCGTCAATTTCAAGTGCCACTTTCATACCAATTCTATGTGCATTTTTGCTTAGATCTGGTCTTGATCCATGACCCTGTATACCGTGCGTGACTATTGAAAACCAAAGTATGCCCTTTTCAGCCACCTCTATTTCAGATCCATCTTCATTTCCTGAGTCGGGTATCAGAAAAGAATCGTTTTTTCCAAATTCGTAATGTTCTACAAGATATTCCATTCCGTACCTGCTACCAACTTCTTCATCAGACACGGCAATGAAACCTATATTATTTTTTGTTTTAATGCCTGATTCCTTTATGGCTTTAATTGCAAAAATCGTTCCTATCAAAGCCTGCCCATTATCTTCTGTCCCCCTACCATAAATTTTATCATCCTTAACATAAGCTTTGTATGGATCGGTTTTCCAGAGAGTTCTATCACCTTCTGGAACGGTATCCATATGAGCGGCTATCCATAGTGTCTTTTCCCTGGATTCACCATAAATTTTAGCCACTATGTTCGGCCTTTTATATCCAAGATGATCTACCGCATCAAATCTCTTAATTTCATCAAATCCGATTTCTCTGATCAATGATTCTATGAATCTTGCCCTTTCTTCTTCTCCTTTTCCACCAGATTCTGGGCTTATGGCAACCAATGGTATCATTTTTTTCATTGCCTCAACCATTTCATGTTTCAAATTTTCAACTTTATTTTCAATCATTTTTTATCCATCCTTGCCAGCTCCGGTAACATCATCGGTATACCATCCTCAATCATATAAGATCTGCCACAATTTTTGCACGTTAAGGTTCCTTTGATTATCTCATTTTCCTGTTTATCTACCTTTATTTCCAGTTCACCTAAGCACACGGGGCATCTTAATATATCAAGAGTTTCAAGTTTCATATGCTAAACAGGAGCCATATACCATAGATAATTGTTATAATGGCGACCACCCAGAATGCGGCATTTAATGCTTTTACTTTTTTGACCCCTAGATCAAGTATTATGCCTCTCAAGCCATTTAATCCGTGGTATGTTATTGAAATCACGAATGTTATATAGAATGCTTTCCACCATGGGTTTTGAAGCCTGCTAAGTATGGCCTGAATAAAGATATTATTTAATCCATAAGCATGCATTAAAACTAAATGTACACCGAGGAAAAATACCATAAATATCGCAGTAATAAGCTGAAACATCCATGCTACGGGTTCCATCGTTTCTCTAAGACTTTGTGTTGATGACATTTCATCCACCTCCAATGAATCTTGTTGCAACAACGTATGTAAGTAGAATCCAACCTATAAGGCCGAGAGCAATCATCACCCAGAAGAACAATTTATTCTTTTTTGTGCCTATTCCAAATTCATTGAATACTAACCTTATACCATTTGCGCCGTGGTAAAAGATTACGAAAAAAAGAAGAATATCAAGCGCAACAAAAGGAGGTGATTCAACAGTAGCAAGAAAATTCTTATAAGACGCACCGCCATTCAAAAGCTGAGATAATGCTCCAAGATGAACATAAAGGTATAAAAGAATTATAAGACCAGTTAATCTATGGAAAAGGTATGCTATTCCACCATGTATATGCCTTCCTTTAATATCAAGCCAGTTTATGAATGCATCTTTAATTCCCATTATTTTTCACCATCCTTTCTACCTGTGAATATCCTCTTAAATTCAAAAACTGCACCCTGTACTTTTAACTTTTGGATAGCACTTGCCGGATCTACATCTTTTGGACATGCTTCACTGCATTCAGCAGAGAAGTGACATCTCCAGCATCCTTCAGGGTCACTTACAACGGCAAGCCTCTTATTTTTTCCTTTGTCTCTGCTATCAGCATTGAACCTGTATGCTGCTGTAAGGGCTGCGGGTCCAAGATACAATGGATCACTGTTTGAAATTGGACACGCTGCTACGCATGCACCACATTTTATGCATAATGTTAATTGCTTATATTTTGCCAGTTGCTCAGGGCTCTGGAGAAGCTGGCCTTTAGGTGTTTCATCTCTTATTATGTATGGTTTAACGCTCTCATGTTTTTTAAAGAAAGCATCGAAATCAACAACCAGATCCCTGATCCAGGTATATCCGGATAAAGGCTCTAATTTTATAATTTTCATTCCATTCTTAGTTCCATCAGGCTTGACATTTGCAATCTGCGTAGAACATGTAGTTCTAGGAAAGTTATTAACCATCATTGCGCAGGAACCACAGACCTCCATCCTGCATGAGAATCTAAAGGAGAGAGTATGATCAAGATTATCTTTTATATAAATCAAACCATCAAGAATTGTAGTGCCCTTTTCCACGGGGACTTCGTAATCTACATATTCCCATTTATCAGGTGTTCCCTTTTTTATTCTGTAAATTACCTTATCCATTTTATCACCTCAGTATTTCCTCTCCTCTGGCTGCCATTTTGTAACTCTCACAGGAATATAACTCAGTTCTATCTTTCCATCTCTTTTTACTGCTATTGTATGCTTCATCCAGTTAACATCGTCCCTTTTAGGATAATCTGTTCTGTAGTGAGCTCCTCTACTTTCCTTCCTAGCTATTGCACCAGAAATTACTACCTCTGCTACATCTAAAAGATTCCTTAATTCAAAGTATGTCATGAGGTTCGTGTTATAGTACATATTTTTATCTTCAACATAAACATTGTCGAACCTTTTCTGAAGGTTTTTAACAACTTTTAATGCATCTATAAGATCCTTCTCATTTCTAAATATGCCAACTTTTTCTTGCATGGTGTTCTGAAGCTCTCTCCTTAAAGAGGCTACGCTCTCTGCGCCTCTCTCTTTGAATGGCTCTTTGTATAGCCAATTCTCTTCCTCTTTGACTTTTTCCATGTTTAATTCATGGATATTCTCTATTTTCTCAACATACAAAGCAGCATTTTTTCCAGATATGTCACCAAAAACAAGACATTCAGCAGTTGAATTTGACCCGAGTCTGTTAGCACCATGAATACTTACGCAAGATACTTCTCCAGCAGCAAATATACCTTTTACAGGGCTCATTGTATCATTACCAACCTGTATTCCACCCATTGTGTAATGTGCTGCAGGTCTTACTGGAATCGGTTCATCTTTAGGATCTATATTATTAAATTTCAGTGCAATGTCTCTTATAGCGGGTAATCTTTCCTTAATTTTAGCATCTCCAAGATGCCTAAGATCTAGATAAACATAAGGCCCCCAGGGGCCACTATATCCCTTACCATCCTGTATTTCCCACATAATTGACCTAGAAACAACATCTCTTGGAGCCAGTTCTATTTTCTGAGGAGCGTACTTTTTCATAAATCTCTCTCCATCTTTGTTTAATAAATAACCTCCTTCACCTCTGGCTCCCTCAGTTATAAGAATACCTGAAGGTACAAGACCTGTAGGATGGAATTGTATGAATTCCATATCTTCAAGAGGCAACCCGGCTCTTAGAGCCATGGCAGCACCATCTCCTGTAGCAGTGTGTGAATAAGTAGTGAATGAATAAAGTCTTCCTAGGCCTCCGGCAGCTATTATAAGTGCTTTGCCCTGAAATATTACATACTCTCCATTTTTCATGTTCATGGCGGTAAGACCAGAAAATGAACCATCATCAATCATGATAGAAGTGACAAAATATTCTTGGTATTTTTCAATGTTTTCATATATAAGCATCCTTTCATATAGGGTATGCAAAGCATGAAAGCCTGTTCTATCAGCTGCATATGTAGCCCTCGGAAAACTGTGACCACCAAATGGCCTTTGAGCAATTCTCCCATCAGGAAGTCTGCTCCATGGGCAACCCCAGTGATCAAGGTCGAGTATTTCATTAGGCATCTTTCTCACAAATAACTCAACAGCATCCTGATCAGCAAGGTAATCACTGCCTTTAATAGTATCGTAAGAATGCAAGTCATAGCTATCCCCCTCATACAGGACCGCAGCTGTGCCACCTTCAGCTGCAGTGGAATGAGATCTCAGGAAAAAAACTTTTGAAACAACTGCAATTTTTAGTTTTTTATTTGTTTCTGCCGCTGAAATGGCGGCCCTCAAACCAGCCAAGCCTGCACCAAGAATTATGATATCAGCCTTATGAATCTCCATTCAAATCAACCTTCTTTTAAAGATATTACCCTAAATGAAAAAGTGTATTTAAAAGATTCGTCATTCTCCAAAATCCATTCCAGAATATTCTTTCTCTCCATTTTTGTATAAATCTTTTCTATGAGCCTCAAGCATATTAATTTCTTGGTTGTTGTATTCAGCGTATGTTATAACGTTACCTTTTGAATATACATCTTCAAGTTTATCTTTATAATTTAAATTTCTGAGCAAGTGATGATCTAATATCACCGTCTCTATTTCATTGGATATTCTTCTTAGATTTTCATGACTCCTTTCAAAATCTTTTTGTGAAAATTTATACCCCAGAAAATAAGTTGGAGGGCCATCAATGATTACAATTTCAGGATTTTCCTCAATAATGAAATCAGCGACATTTTCAACAACTGGGCCTTCAACATCCGATGTATATAGTATTTTTTTATCTTGCTCTATTACTACGCTTATCACATAACCAAGTGCTGATTTTTCATTTCCATGGTGAAATGGAACTGAAAATTTTATATTCGTTTTTTTAAAAATGAACGATTTTCCATCCGCAAATTCAAATTCATGAATCTTCTCTTTGAAATATTGGAATCTTATTTTCTGGCTCTTGTTAATATTTTTTTCTCCATCTTTGAGAAACAATCTTTTTCCATTGTAAAATGTTTCCTCTGGGTCATAGTGATCATAATGATAGTGCGTGATGATAATTGCATCGGAATTTTCAGCTAGAGCACTGATTTTGCCTTTGCATTCCCTAAGTTTTTTGTATTCTAAGGCTGTTGGTTTAAGTCCATATCTATAAGGACCAAGTGATGCAGATGGATCTATCATAATTTTCAAATCTGTCTCTATATGCAAGGACATGGATCTAACACCCATTGAATCCGAACATATCAAGTTTAATTTCATATTGCAGGTATAAATAATAAAGTAAAAAAATATATTCATGTGTTTCATATCAATAATTAAGGGTGGCATAAATGAAATATATATATTTATTTGAGGAAGGTAGCAAGGAAATGAAAGATCTTCTCGGTGGCAAGGGTGCCGGATTGGCTGAAATGACTAGACTCAGTCTTTCTGTACCTCCAGGGTTTACAATAACAACTGAAGCATGCAAAGCATACATAAAAAATGGAAAGTTTCCTAATGGTTTATGGGAACAGGTTCTTGAATCAATGAAAGAACTGGAAAAGAAATCAGGCAAAATTTTTGGTGATAAAAAAGATCCCTTGCTTGTTTCGGTAAGGTCAGGAGCTGCAATTTCAATGCCTGGAATGATGGATACAGTTCTAAACGTAGGCTTAAATGATACAACTGTAAAAGGACTAAAGGAAAAAACAAAGAATGAACGTTTTGCATACGATGCTTACAGAAGGTTAATCCAAATGTTCGGTAAAATTGTTTTGAACATTCCAGGTAATGTTTTTGATGAAGCACTTGAAAATAAGAAAATGAAATACAAAGCTAAAAATGATGTAGATCTGAATGAAGAGGCTTTAAAGGAGTTGGTGGAAGAATTTAAACAAATAATAATTAAACACGGAAAAGAATTTCCTCAGGATCCATACAAGCAGCTTGAATTATCTATAAAGGCAGTATTTGAATCATGGAACAACGAAAGAGCTAAGGTATACAGGAAAATTAACAACATCCCTGAAGATCTTGGAACTGCGGTAAGCATAGTTTCCATGGTCTTTGGAAACATGGGTTTTGATTCCGCTACTGGCGTGGCATTCACGAGAAATCCTAGTACAGGTGAAAAGGAACTATTTGGAGAATATCTTTCTAATGCACAGGGTGAGGATGTCGTTGCAGGAATTAGAACACCTAAACCTATAAAAGAGCTGGAAAAAGAGATTCCTCAAGCTTATAAAGAACTTGTAAAAAGTGCGGCAATTCTTGAAAAACATTACAAGGATGCCCAGGATATAGAATTTACAATTGAGAAAGGGAAATTCTACCTCCTTCAAACAAGAAGTGCTAAAAGGAATGCTAGGGCTGCAGTTAAAATGGCCGTTGATATGTTTCATGAAGGTATGATTAACAAGGAAGAAATGATTATGAGGCTTGAACCATCCAATGTAGATCAGCTTTTGCATCCTCAGGTGGATGAAAAACCTAAAAAGACGGTGATTGCCAAAGGTCTTGCTGCCTCTCCAGGTGCAGGAATAGGTAAGGCAGTTTTTGATCCTGATACTGCAGTATCTTTAACATCAAAGGGAGAAAAGGTTGTATTAGTAAGGCCTGAGACCATGGCTGATGATGTCCATGGTATTGCTGTTGCTGAAGGTGTTGTAACATCTAGGGGAGGAATGACTTCACACGCAGCTGTCGTTGCAAGATCTATGGGTAAGCCTGCGGTTGTTGGATCTGAGGAAATAAAAATTGACATGAGAACTAGGATCTTTGAATCAAATGGATATATCGTTCATGAAATGGATACAATAACTGTTGATGGCACTGCTGGTTTAGTATATCTCGGAGCAGTTCCTGTTATAATGCCAGAACTTTCAAATGAGTTGAAAGAGTTTTTGAAATACTGTGATGAAATAAGGGTTCTTGGTGTAAGGGCAAACGCAAATACTCCAAATGAAGCTAAACTTGCAAGAGAAATGGGTGCTGAAGGTATTGGCCTTGCCAGAACAGAAAGAATGTTTCTTGGCGCAGATAGATTGCCTATAATGCAGGCGATGATAATGAGCAAAACAGAGGAGGAAAGAAAAGAGCATCTTAACAAACTTCTGGAAATGCAGGTAAAAGATTTTGTTGAGTTCTTTAGAATTATGGATGGATTTCCTGTGATAATAAGATTGCTTGACCCTCCATTACACGAGTTTTTACCCAAGCAAGTAGAACTAATAAACGAAATGAATGAGCTAAAAATGAAAATAAAGAATGCACAAACACTTAAAGAAATGGATTCTGTCCTACAAGAATTGAATCAAAAAGAAATGCTTTTGAAAACAGTAAATGCAATAGCTGAATTTAATCCTATGATAGGTTTCAGAGGATGCAGGGTTGGCATAGCATATCCTGAAATATATGAAATGCAGGTTAGAGCCATAATAAGGGCGGCAGTCAAAGTAAACGAGGAGGGTAAAAACGTGATACCTGAAATAATGATTCCTCTTGTAGGAATAGGAGATGAATTAAAGATATTGAGGGAAAGGCTCATCCCTATTGCAGAAGAAGAGAATAAGGGAAAAATAAAGTATATGTTCGGAACAATGCTTGAAGTACCAAGAGGGGCGCTCGTAGCAGATGAAATAGCAAAATATGCCGATTTCTTCTCATTCGGCACAAATGATCTTACTCAAATGACATTTGGATTCAGCAGGGATGATGTTGAAGCGACGTTTTTAAACAAATACCTTGAATTGAACATATTGAAAAACAATCCATTCGAAGTTATTGACAGACAGGGTGTTGGTGAACTAATGAAGATTGCAAGGGACAAAGGCAGATCAACAAATCCTGAGCTGGAACTAGGTATATGCGGTGAGCACGGAGGTGACCCATCGTCAATAGAATTCTGCCATATCATTGGTTTGGACTATGTATCAGCATCACCTTACAGAATACCAGTATCCAGGCTTGCTGCTGCCCAAGCAGCTATCAGGTATAAAAAGAATTTAAATAAATGATGGATTTAAGGTGATAAGATGAGCATCATAGAAGATTTAAATGTTAGAAAGGTACTTGATTCTAGGGGGAATCAGACATTAGAGGTAGATATCTATACATCTTCAGGCGCTTTTGGCAAAGCAATTGCCCCTGCGGGAGCCAGTAAAGGCTCACATGAGGTAAAGGATTATCCAATGAAGGGTATAGACGAATCAGTAAGGATTTTCAAAGAAAAGATTGTTCCAGAACTAATAGGTATGGATGTTCTAGAACAGAAGAGAATAGATCAGGTTATCCATGATATAGATGGTACAGAGAATTTTTCACTTATAGGTGGAAACCTAGCTGTTGCAATATCTATAGCAGCAGCCAAGGCAGGCGCAGATTATTTAGGTATTCCATTATATAGATACATAGGTGGTATAAACACACTGAGCATGCCTATTCCAGTGGCGAATATCATTGGAGGAGGAAAGCACGCCATTAACGGCACAACCATCCAGGAATTTTTGGTCATTACATATGCTGATAAAATAAAAGATGCCATATTTACAAATGCAGAAATTCATAAATCCGTAGGTAAGAAATTAAAGGAAAAGTTTCCAAATGTTTCAATAGGATTAGGTGATGAAAAGGCATGGGTGGCGTCTTTAACGGATGAAGAAGCTCTGGAAATTTTGTTTTCCGTCATACAGGAGTTCAGATCCAAGACGGGATTCAAAATTTATCCAGCAATGGATCTTGCAGCGTCATCTTTCTTTGTAAATGGTAAGTATAAATACAGGGATAGGGAATTAGACACAGATGAGCAGATATCTTTTATCGAAAAATTGGTTGAAGAATATGAAGTAAAGTATGTAGAAGATCCTCTTGATGAAAATGATTATGATGGTTTTGCAAAAATCACAAACAGAATAGGGGAAAAATGCTTAATTGTGGGTGATGATCTTTTTGTGACAAACAAAGAAAGGTTGAAGAAAGGAATCGAAATGGGAGCAGGAAACGCTATTCTGCTTAAGCCAAATCAGATCGGTACAATTTCTGATTTCATGGATACAGCGAAACTAGCTAAAGAATCTGGATATTCAACAGTAGTGTCCCATAGAAGTGGAGAAACTGAAGATTCCGCATTAGCAGATATAGCAGTTGGAATCAATGGAGAATACATTAAAACAGGGACTATTGGAGGGGAAAGGACATCAAAGCTAAATCAATTAATAAGAATAGAAGAAGATTTGGAGGAATAAAGAATGGCAGATTTATTGGTATCTGAAGATGAGTATTTGAAAGCGGGTGTTCAGATAGGAACACAGGTGAAATCGAAACAGATGGTTCCATTTATATTCAAGGTAAGGTCTGACGGACTTTACATCTTGGATATATCAAAATCGGACCAGAGGTTAAGGATGGCGGCCAAGTTCATGGCAGGATTTGAAATGGATAAAGTCCTACTTGTAGCACAGAGACAATATGCGCAGCAGCCGATAAAAACATTTGCAAAAGCTACAGGTGCAAGATATATTGCAGGTAGATTCGTGCCCGGGACTTTGACAAATCCTAGCCTTCCCGTGTATACGGAAATTGATGTTTTAGTGGTAAATGATCCAATCACTGATGTCCAGGCTATGAATGAAGCAGTTAAAATAGGGATACCCATAATTGCTCTATGTGATGCAAACAATAGGACATCTTTTGTGGATCTGGTCATACCCACAAACAATAAAGGCAGGAAGGCACTGGCCCTCGTTTACTATTTGATGGCTAGAGAGGTATTATTGAATAAGGGTAAAATAAAATCATACGAAGAATTTCCATATAAGTTAGAGGAATTTGAGGCACCCTTATGAGGGAGCCAATTGCCGCTGGACAATTCTATCCTGAAATTCTTTCCGATCTGGAAAATGCGATTGAACATGCTTTCATTGACCCTTTAGGCCCCGGTAAAATTCCAACGCTTTCAGGTTTGAGGATGGGTAAGATAGTTGGTGGTATTGTACCACATGCAGGGTACATGTATTCCGGTCCAGTAGCCGCACATTTTTACAGTGAGCTTGCTCTTGACGGTTTTGCAGAGTCTTTCATAATAATAGGCCCAAACCATACTGGCTATGGTTCCTTGATATCATTATCTTTAGAAGATTATAAAACACCATTCGGTATAGTAAGAATAGACAAGGATCTTGCTAATAAAATACATAAGGATATTGTTGACATAGATCCACTTGCACATAAATATGAGCACTCTGTTGAAGTACAGTTACCATTTCTTCAATTTTTTAAAAAAGAGATAAAAATAGTTCCAATAGTTATGATGGGACAGGATTATGAATTTGCAGAGGCGCTTTCGGGAATAATAAAAGAAGCAATTGATGGTCGGGATGTTGTAATAATTGCCTCTTCAGATTTTTCGCATTACATACAGAAGAGGCTTGCATACGAAAGGGATTCCCATGCAATAAATGCAATATTGAAGAAGGACATAAAGGGATTTTATGAGTCTCTTTCTCTTTATAATATAACTGCTTGTGGATACGGTCCTATAGCGACCATGCTTATGGCTACAAAAGGAAATCCAATATTGTTAAAGTATGCTACAAGCGGGGATGTTTTACCTATGAATGAAGTAGTAGGATATGCATCTTTCAAGGTAGAGAGGTGAAATTATGGAAAATAAGAGCGGTTGGTTAAGAATAGATGAAAAAAAGAAAAAGGAAGTAATGAGCTTTGCTGAAGAATACAAGAAATTTCTTAAAGAAGTAAAGACAGAGAGAGAAGCAGTAAATTTTTTCGAGAACATCTCTAAAAATAATGGCTTCGAGCCTTTGGAAAAGGCTAAAAAGCTAGGCAAAGGAAAGTATTACATAATAAAAAATGGAAAAGCAATGGCTCTATTAAACGTGAATGAAGATATTGAAAAAGGTTTCAGTATCATTGCTGCACACATAGATTCACCAAGACTGGATTTGAAACCTAATCCTATAATTGAGGATAAGGATTCACAGACCGTTCTCTTTAAAACACACTACTATGGGGGAATAAAGAAGTATCAATGGGTAAGCAGGCCACTATCAATCCATGGTGTAGTGGTAAAAAAATCGGGTGAGAAAGTTAACGTAAATATAGGTGAGGATATGGATGATCCAGTTTTTTCAATACCCGATCTTCTTCCTCATCTTTCAAGGAAAGTTCAGGGTGAAAAAAAATTGCTTGAGGGTTTTGAAGGTGAAGATCTTCAGCTTATAGTTTCACACATCCCTGATGAAAAGGATGAAAAGAATCCTTTTAAGAGCAGCCTTCTGAAACTTTTGAAGGAGAAATATAATATTAAAGAAGAGGATCTTTATTCTTCGGATCTTGAGATAGTACCCGCCCATCAGCCAAGGGATGTTGGTTTTGATAAATCTATACTTGGCGCTTACGGTCAGGATGACAGGATCTGTGCATTTACATCAGTGAAGGCAATGCTTGATTCTAATAAAAAAAGAAATACAATAGTAATTCTATTTGATAAGGAGGAAATAGGAAGCGATGGAAATGTCGGCGCCCAAAGTAACTTTATAGAATATGTGATTGCAAGAGCATTGGATCTTGATGGACAAAAATACAGTTACGGAACACTTCTAGAAATAATGACAAAATCGAAGGTAATAAGCGCTGATGTAAATGCAGTTATAAACCCATTGTTCAAGCAAGTTCATGATCTAAATAATGCAGCAAAAGCAGGCATGGGAGTAGTAGTAACTAAGTATACAGGTTCAGGAGGTAAATACGGTTCCAGCGAAGCCCAGGCAGAACTTATTGCTGAAATAATGGATCTCTTCGATAAGAAAAATGTAATTTATCAGTTTGGACTCTTAGGAAAAGTGGATGAAGGTGGAGGAGGAACAGTAGCGAAATTTTTAGCAAAGTATGGTATGCAGGTTGTTGATATGGGCCCAGGGCTGATAAGCATGCATTCCCCCTTTGAGCTTGTAAGCAAATTTGACATATGGAGCACTTATCAAGCTTACAAAGCATTTCTTGAAGGATAAACATGGAGCCGAACATAGAAAAGATTCTCAAAGAAACTAGAATAGTTGCGATCATTGGTGCATCAAAGGATAGGACAAAACCAAGTAGGACTATAATGCGTTACTTGATGAGACATGGATACAGATGCTACCCTGTTAACCCAAGTGCTGATAACATAGGAGGAATAAAATCATACAAAAACATTCTTGAAATACCTGATGAAATTGACATGGCTGACATTTTTTTACCTAGTGAAAAGGTTATAGAAGTTATCGATGACGTAATCAAAAAAGGAGTAAAGTTTGTCTGGATGCAAGAGGGAATAATCAATGAGGAAGCAGCCAGCAGGGCAAGGGAAAAAGGCATTGAAGTTGTAATGGACAAATGTACAATGATCGAACATTTAAAACTAAGAAAGAAAGGATCAATAGTTTCAGCGCCAGTACTTGAAAATATACCTGAGGGTTTGTAAAAGTATATATACAATAATTTTTTTCTTTTTTTAATGTCTATATCTGGTTACATTTTAATTATTCTTATAAATTTTTTATCTCAGTACAATTATTTTGCGATTTTCATTTTAATGACATTAGAAAGTACCATGTTACCGATACCTTCAGAGATAGTAATACCATTTTCAGGTTATCTCGCATTCAAAGGAATTTTAAATATATATCTTGTAATTTTATTTTCATCTTTTGGAGGTTTAGCAGGGTCTCTCATAGCTTACTTCATAGGATACTATGGGGGTAGGTCATTTATTATTAAATATGGAAAATATTTTTTTATTTCTGAAAAAAATTTAGAAAGGGCGGATAGGTGGTTTCAAAAATATGGAAGGATTTCAGTATTTACAACAAGGCTTGTTCCAGTAATTAGAACATTCATTTCACTTCCAGCAGGAATAGGAGAAATGCCATTAAAAGAATTTATATTTTATACTTTTACCGGAACACTTTTGTGGAGCATAATTCTTGCAGTTGGAGGGTATATGCTCAAAGAAAACTGGATTATTATTTTCAACATAATTTCAAACTTAGATCCTTTAATAATATCTATTGGATTAGCGATATTAATATATCTGTTTATAAAAATTTATAAAAATAATTACAAATAATTTTTTAAATCATTTATTATTGAATTTATTTCCCCTATCTTCTTATTAAGATCAGATTCAATTTCGGATATAATTTCTTTAAAGCTCTTAGAGAGCCTGTACTTGTAAACTGGTCTTCCTTTTCCTTCCTTCTTTATATCCCTTTTCATTACCCAGCCCTTCCTTTCTAACCATTGCATTGCTATTGATACTTCGGGCTGTCTGAGCCTTGCAGCTCTTTCTACCTCTACCGATGTAACTTCTTCCACTTTCCTGAGATAAACAAGTGTTCTAGCAATATTTTTTTGTAATCCTGCTGCCATCAAACCTTTGACAAGTTTCTCATCTTTTTCGTCAAATTCGACCATAACATTCACCTTAAATATATATTATTTTCAATTATATAAGGTTTTCTAATATGATTAATTAATAATAGAATTAAATTTAAAGATTAAATGATCTTTTAAAGTTCGTCAATTAAATTATTATCTTTTAAATAGAAATCTTTATTTACTATTTCAAGTTCCATTTTCTTCATGATTGTTGCATTACCTGTTGATGGTGATTTTGGCATAGAATCAGAGATATCCCAACATTTCGGTAGGACAAGATACTTCGCTTTTGCTCGGATAGAAAAAGGATCGATCATTGAAATAAATATTAAGGAAAATCCTTTTATGGAACACGGTGTGGGAGATTTACCAAACTTCATAAAGGAAAATAATGCCGAAGTGGTAATTGCTTATGGTATGGGCGAAAAGGCAATAGAATTATTCAATTCCTATGGAATTGATGTGATCACAGGAGCAAACGGTAAAATAAAGGATGTTCTTGAAGAGTTTTTAAAAAATTCGCTTGATCTCGATACCTCTTGGAAAGATAATGAGGATTTTGGTCACGAGCATCATGACAGAGATTGAAAAATCCTTGCCCAAAAAGTTGGAAACCGATGAAGAAGGATTCAGAATTTCCACACCTGTGGAGATTGCAGAATATAAAGCAAAAAGGCTGAAAAACAAATCGATTGCTGATCTTGGATGCGGAATTGGGATTCAATCGATATACTTTTCAAAATTTTTTGAAGAAGTAATTTCTGTGGAATTGAGTAGTGAAAGATACAGAATAGCAAAAAGGAATTTTAAAAAGATGCATATAAAAAATATAGAAATCTTAAATGGAGATGCTTTTGATAAAGAAATCATAAACAAACTTGATCACGTTGATGTGATTTTTTCAGATCCTTCAAGACCTAAAATTGGAGAAGAATGGACATTTCAGGATTTATCACCTTCTCCAGAAAAAATTGTGGAATCTTATAAAAACCATGAATCTTTTTCATTCGATGTGCCAGTACACATGAAAATATCAAACATTAACGAAGATTGGGAGAAAGAATTTATATCCGTTCGCGGTGAAATAAAAAGACTTTCACTATATACTGGTGAATTAAAAAGGCACGATCTTTCAGCTCTTTTACTTCCATTGGAAATAAGGTTATCAAAAAATAAAGAGATAGATAGATCTTTACCCTTGGATGAATCACTGGGAGAATATATATACGAAATAGATCCAGCCATATGGTATGCAGATCTTTTGCCCGAATTATTCCATGAATTTAAGGATATGCATCTTATTTTCAAGGATAAAAAAAGAGTTTTTTCTACAGGTAATCTTAACTATGTTGATGATAGGTTTAAAAACATCTATATGAAAATTTTTACTGCAGAAGATACTCAAGATTTAAAAAATAAATTACTTTTAAATGGTGCTGGAAAGGTTTTTTTAAGGTATAGAATAGAAAGTGACTATTATACCATAAAAAGTAGCATTGAAAAAAATTTGAAGGGAAAAGAAACATTTTTTATTTTTAAATTTAATGATAAGTTTGTGGGTGCAACGAAAGTATAACTTAGGCGAGTACTTCTTCTGCAACAAAGTCTTCCAATTTTTCCTCTTCATTCATTTCAGAAATTAGCTCAAGAATCCCCTCTGCCTTGTCTGCGAGCTTATCGTCTAGAAGATACTCTTCCAGGTCAAACATTGTGTGCTCTTTCATCCAGTTTTTAATCTCCCCAGGAATTTTCATATTAATTCACTCCTTTGTAGGACATTTGTCATAAATGTATATGACATATATAAACTTTTCTCACTGTTTTACCAAAGATTTTGTAATTGCATCTAAAAGTGTTTCTGGATCTATACCTGCATATTCAACATGGTTAAAAAATTCAATTAGGACATTTTCAATTTCATTTGTGCCTTTACCGGTCAAATTTTTTTCCAATAGAAAAATTGATTCTTCTGGATGCAAGAAAAAATCACCATAAATTTTAATTTTCTCAATTTTATTATCCTTCCAGTTGATGTCAAGAACGATCAATTTAGAACCTTTTTCTTTGTATTCAAATTTCATGTTTCTTAATCGCATTTTTCTCATATATTTTTTTTGCCATTTCATATTCTTGAAATGTGTTCATATTAAAAAATTCGTAAGATGGAAAATCTTCAGCCCTTAAGAACAATTTCGGTATTTGATCAATAAATTCATGGAATGATTTTTTAATTTCATATGCTGTGCTTGATACTGAGTAAAGAGCATGTAAAGGTTCAATATATCCACTGTTCCATTTAGGAATTATGGATAATTTTTCAGGATAGACAAGCATTTTTCTTATTTGTTCAACTTCAAAAAAAGGCATATCTCCAGCTAAAAGGAAAATATTTTTATCAAAAATATTTAATGCTTTGATTAAAGCCTTAAGAGGGCCTTCTTTATTTTCATCTATTAGTAACAAAGTATTTTCTATTTTTATTGGGGTCGTTGAATACAGGGCAACTTCATCAAAAAGTTTAGAATTTAAAAGTTTATCAACTATTATTTCTAATACCTGTTTTTCTCCAAGTTTTAAGAAATGCTTTTTTGGAAGCCTTCTTGATTCACCCACTGGTATTAAAGCAATTATCATACCAAATCTTTTATTTTTTCTGGTTTGATTATTCCATACTCAGTGATGAATCCATCAACATATTTATTTGGTGTTATATCAAAAGCCGGATTATAAGCTTGAACACCTTCAGGTGCTATTCTGCAATTACCTGCGTAAAGGACCTCGTTCTGAGATCTTTCCTCTATCGGAATTTTTGATCCGTTGTCAATTGATTTGTCAATTGTTGATATTGGAGCTGCAACGTAAAAAGGGACGTTGTTTTCCTTTGCGAGAACCGCTTTCTCATATGTTCCTATTTTGTTTGCAAAGTCTCCGTTTAATGCTATGCGATCAGCACCAACGATGATCATATCAACCTTCCCCTGTTTCATCAAAAAACCTGAAGCGTTATCTGCTATTATTTTATGGTCTATTCCTTCCTGTTTTAATTCCCATGAAGTTAATCTTGCACCCTGCAGCCTTGGTCTAGTTTCATCCACCCATACAAATATATTTTTTCCCTGCCGCTTCGCAAAACGCATTGGTGCAAGTGCGGTACCCCAGTCCAAAACTGCCAGAGCCCCAGCATTGCAGTGTGTCATTATCCTGAAATTATTTTCTATCAAGGAATTGCCATTTTCCCCTATCTTCCTTGCCCTTTCTGCTATGTCATCCGCATAGTTTTCAGCACCTTTTACCGGATCATTACCACTTTCTATAATTTTTTGCATGTGTTTTATAGCAAAAAATAGGTCGTTAGCCGTAGGCCTTGTTGATGCAAGTATTTCAGAAACTTCTTTCATGTTCTTGTTTTGTATATATGCTTGGGCCATGCCATAGGCCGCTGTAACACCTATTGCTGGTGCACCTCTTACCACCATTTCTTTGATTGCATAAGCAACTTCATTGTAATCATTCGCATTGAATATTTCAACCTTTTCTGGAATTTTCCTTTGGTCTATCATTTTTATTATACCGTTATCAAACCATATTGCTCTCATTTCCTGAATTTGACCTTCAATTTCTATTTTCATAAGACCACCATGTAATCTTTTAATGCTAAATTGTATTTTATTTTTTGTTCAGAAAAATATTTTTACTATTAAATTCTAATGTTAATACATGAATCCATTTACAGTGATCGTTTTAATATCATTTATCATAATAGTTGGATATTTGGGGGAATATGCGTTTTTAAAGTTTAAGTTTCCAGACATTCTAGCTTTAATGCTTATAGGATTTTTTATCACATTTTTTATGAAATTGAACGTTACGTTAATAATTTACAATTATCTGCCCGTAGCAGCTATAATATCTTTAATAATAATATTATTTGAGGGGGGTGTAACACTTGATGCGTCTACAATTAGATCAATATTAAAAGAGTCAATCTTTAGGTCGTTTATATATTATTTTATTCTTTTTATTTTGATTAGCTCATCCTTAATATATATTTTTAATCTAAATGCATCAATTTCAATCTATTACGGTTCTATTTTGTCTGCTCCTAGTGTTGCAATAGTAATTCCATTAATAAACAGGTCAGGTATGGATGAAAGAATGAGACATCTTTACATTTTAAATGCTACTATACTTGATATTTTATCTATCGTAGTAACAATATCATTGATAGAGTACTATCCTACAACGATAAAAACAATTTTACCGATTACAGAAACTTTGCTAACAAACATTTTTGCACAATTATTTTTGGGATTTATAGCTGGTATTTTCTGGATAGAAGTCTTAAGAAAAATAGAAAGGGTAGAACTTAGCTATATGCTTACTTTGGGTTTCCTATTTTTGATTTATGCTTTATCAGATTTACTTTGGAAAAATGGCATGATTACTGCAATTGCATTCGGAATAGTTCTGGGAAATAATAATTTATTTAGAAAAATACTAAAACTAAAAAGTTATAACATTGATGAAAATATATTTAAATTTAACAAAGAAGTGGTATTTTTTATGAGAACGGCGATATTCGTTGCTATAGGGTCAATTTTTATATTTCATGAGTTCAATTTAAAGATATTACTTTATGTTTCTCTTATTTTGATATTGATTTATTTCTCTCAAGTATTAATCAGTTATATATTTGAAAAGAAATTACCTGATAAATACGTACATTATATAATGCCCCGTGGGCTGACACAAATAGTCCTTGGCATACTCGTTTTAACGTCTATAAGCTCGATATCTATTACTTTTATCCAAAATATATCTTTGGTGGTAATAATCACAAATATTATTACATCTATAATTTTATATTTTAAAAAATAAAGAAATTATTTTAGCCTGAGATCTTCATATGCACTTAAAGCAGCTACCGCTCCCTGCCCTGCTGATATGATGATCTGTCCTGAATCACCGGTTACATCTCCTGCGCTATAGAAGTTATCTATATTCGTTCTGCACTTTTTGTCAGTAATTATATATCCCCTGCTGTCCATTTTCAATCCGAGTGATCTTACGCTCTGGCTCTGGGGTATCAAGCCTACATAGATGAAAACTCCATCAGTTTGAAGATCGTGTTCAATACCTGTTGCTCTATCCTTATATTTAAGTCCCTTTACCTTATCAGAATCACCATAAATTTCCATTACCTGAGCATTAATGATATATTGTATATTATTCTTTTTAATCTGTTCCTGGTAAGCTTTTTCACACATATACTTTGGCATATACTCTACTATGGTAGTATCAACATTTACGCTTTTTAGATACAGGGCTGCAATGGCTCCTGAATTTCCACCCCCAATTACAGCCACCTTTTTGTTCCTAAAGAAGTATGCATCGCATGTTACGCAGTATGAAACACCCTTTCCTAGGTATTCTTCTTCACCTTTAATTCCCAATTTTTTGTGTGTTGTTCCAGTTGCCATTATAACAGCTTTAGCTTTTACAGTCTGACCATTTGAAAAAGAAATTAAAAATGTATGTTCATTCTTTCTTATATCAAGGGCCTCTATGTTGCTTACAATATTAACATATTTCAAGGCATGATCTCTAAAGTTTTTGGATAATTTTTCACCTTCAATACTTTCAAAACCCAGATAATTCTCTACAAGTGGATCTTCTGCTACCAATCCACCTGCAAGCGTTTTTTCAATCACAACAGCGTCCAAGCCAGCCCTTATTGCATATATACCTGCAGATAAACCAGCAGGTCCCCCTCCTATTATAACGATCTCGTATTCATCCTTCAATACCTTCCCTTCACTTTTTCCAAGAGAAAAGGATGGTATCATAAAAAATCAGAAAAAAGATTTACATTTCGGGCATGCCGCCCATTCCTGGTGGCATGCCTTGAGGACCGCCCTGCCCTGGTTGTCCTTCTTTCTTCTTTGATGCAATGACATCATCGATTCTTAATATCATCGTTGCGACTTCCATAGCACTCTCAATTGCCTGAGTCTTTACCTTTACTGGCTCCATTACACCAAGTTTGTACATGTCTTCAATGCTGTTTCCAAGAACGTCAACGCCGTATGATTTCTTGCCCTGCTCATGAACGCTTTTCAATTTCATCAATATATTTATTGCATCCATTCCTGCATTTTCTGCTAAGGATCTTGGAATTATCTCTAGTGCATTTGCAAAAGCCTCAACTGCAAGCTGCTCTCTTCCACCTACTGTATGGGCAAAATCCCTAATTTTTAAGGCAAGTTCTGTTTCTGTTGATCCTCCACCCGGTACAATTAGACCCTCTTCAACTGTTACACCAACAACTTTTATTGCATCGTGTAAAGCTCTTTCTACTTCTGCTATTACATGCTCTGTTCCGCCTCTTATTAATATTGATACTGCATGAGGATCTTTGCAGCCTTTAATAAATGTCATGTAATCATTTCCTATCTTTACCTCTTCAACTGTATCTGCATAACCTAGGTCCTGTTCCTTTAAATCATCAAGGTTAGTAATAATTTTTCCACCAGTCGCTTTGGCGAGGCTTTCCATATCACTTTTTTTAATTCTCCTTGCACCGTATATATTATATTTTGCAAGATAATGCTGAGCAAGATCATCTATTCCCTTTTGTGCAAATACAACATTCGCACCTGAAGCTTTTATTTTTTCAACCATCTCTTTAAGCTGATTTTCCTCCTCAGCAAGAAATTCGTGAATCTTTGATGGATCCTCTATCTGGATTTTTGCGCTTATCTCTGTTTTTTTAACTTCAAGCCCTTCATTTAACAATGCAATTTTTGCACCTTTAACGATTTTTGGCATTCTAGGATGAACTTTTTCTTTATCAAGAACAATGCCATCTATAAGCTGTGTATCTTTTACTCCTCCACCTGCTTTCTTTTCAATTTTTATGTTATCTACATCTACCTTAAACTTGCCGTTTAATTCTGCCGCAACACTTGAAACAGCTTTAACGACAAGATCCGCAAAATACTCTCTATCTGGTCCAATGTTTTTTCCGGTCATTGCAGTCATTGCAATTTTATTTAATGTTTCAGAATCGTTCTTTGATACCTTTTTTGCTATTCCAGGTAAAATTTCAAGTGCTTTCTGGCTTGCCATTCTATAACCGTTTGTTATAACCGTTGGATGAATATTTTGGTCCAATAATGCTTCAGCCTGTTTTAGCAATTCCCCAGCTAGAATAACAGATGTAGTTGTCCCATCCCCTACAGCCATATCCTGGGACTTTGCTACTTCAACTATCATTTTCGCAGCCGGATGCTGAACATCTATCTCTTTTAATATTGTGGCACCATCATTAGTAATAACAATGTCACCTAATGAATCAACAAGCATTTTATCCATGCCTTTAGGGCCGAGTGTTGTTCTTACTGCATCAGCTATTGCTTTAGCTGCCTGAATGTTATTTTTCTGTGCATTTTTACCTGTTTCTCTTTCCGTTCCTTCTTTCAAAACCAATATTGGTACTTGACCTGCCATCATTTTATGATCACCTCAATTAAAGTCAATAGCGTAAAATAGTACTTCTATTTAAATATTTCTCTTTTAAAATTTGTTGACAGAAATAATATTAAATATTTTGAATTGAATATCTTTTGATAAGTTTAGATATTTATAGTTAAACGTATAACTTTCTATACTTATCATTTAAAAATTTTATTATCCAATTTTTTACATAACTTATAGATTTAGAGAAATCGTAAAATGCTTTTGCTACTATGTATCTCATATGTTCTAGTGATCCT
>JBMFSK010000009.1:0-29656 GCA_049967595.1 Thermoplasmata archaeon | reverse complement strand
ATTGTAAAATAGGGAGGTTATGGTAAAATTTAATAATGTTTTTAGATATTATCATACATGTAAAGTCACGTTCTTATAAAATTTTGTTTTGTTTAAAAATATATAACTATTATTTATTTATTTTTATAAAAATTGATTTAATTCATAAATTAAATGGTTGATTTTTTAATTTCATTATTTTTTATTTTGTATGCCCTGGCAAGTAAAATTGGTGCAAGAATAGTAGTACCAATCGTTACAAATATGGTAATAGTGTATATTTCATTATTTATAATTCCGTAAAGCATCGCATTTCCTGCAAGAATAAGGGCCACCTCCCCCATTGAAAGGAGACCAAAACCAATTAAAATAGATTCTCTTTTGTCATATTTTAAAAATTTAGCTGGTATAGCCGCTCCGAATATTTTTGTCAAAATCGCTATAACTAGAATAAACAGGGCTAAAATGGTACTAGATGTAAGTGTTATTAAATTAACCATCATACCTATAGATACAAAAAATATTGGCGTGAAAAAGCTTGCAAGATTTTCCGTACTTTTTATTATTTCACTTTTTTCATCAATTGTGGAAAGAATTAACCCGAATGCATAGGCCCCAACTATTACTGTCAAATCTAGCGAAACAGAAACGGATACAACAAGAAATAATATGAGCAATATGAATGAGAATAAGGTCAAATTATCTCTAAAAATTTTAACAAATTTAATTATATATTTTTTAAACTTCAATCCAATTATGAGAGAAATACTCCAAAAAAGAACGATCTTTAGGATCACCAAAAGCACTGATAAAAAGCTGATTGAACTGTTTTCAATTCCAGTTATTATTGTTAATAGTGTTATGCTTATGACATCAACTATTACCGTTGATGTCATGATTGCAATACCTTCCCTGCTATTCAGTCTATTCAAATCGGTTAATACCCTTGCAGTAATGCCTGTAGAGCTTGCAGTAAGTATTACACCTATGAAAAGAACCTCCTCTATATTCCTTATAAAAACAAAAATGACCAAAAATCCTATAAAAAAGGGTATCATTGATTCCCCTATAGCAATAAGCGTAGATGTCTTGATAGCTTTTACAAACCTTTGCAAATCAGTGCTTAGACCCACATAAAACAGTAGAATTATTACACCTATCTGCCCGAACATATAAAAAGCCTGAGGGATTGGTATCTCATTGCTTACAGGTGCAAGAAATCCAGTGCTTGTCTGTGGTATTAATGTAAAACCATAAATGGGCAATGCTCCAAGAGCATAAGGCCCTATTACCATTCCAGTAATTAATTCCCCTATTACCACAGGAAAACCAAAGAATCTATTCCCTATCGATGAAAATATTCTAGATACTACTAAACTGATGCTGATAAGAATAAGAAAATGTAGAATGCTCAGTGAAATGTTCATTTTAATTCAAAATAAATAAATTTCCTATAAAAATCTTCTCCGTTTAAACTTACAATCCTTTCAATGTATTTCAAAAATGCAACTCTAGAGCTGATAAAGGGCATATGCTTACCCAGAAATATAACAAACGTAGGAGGAGCTTAAAAAAGAAAATAATGAAATATAGAAAAAAAGGTCAATCCTTTATGTCAGCCTTCTTAAAGGCTATCCATCCGATTAAAAGGAACACTACTATGTACACTATTGCCATCCCGAATGATATTAATGCAGCTTGCAGATTTGTGATATTAGACATAAAACCTGTTTTGTTGAACATACCCAATGTGATTTAGAAAAGCCTGTTAGGATTCAAAAATGAAGCTTCTGTCAAAATAGTTGCTGCCCCTGAACCTATAAATAGAACCAAAAGGAAACCATGACTGAAATGAGTATACCATTTCGTATATTCCGAGACCTATTTCCATTGCAAACATAACACCTAGTGATCCAAGTATTGTTGCAATTGAATTTTTAGTTACAGACCTAAGCATCATTGTAAATGCAGCATAAACCATAGTGCTCATTGCCAGTGTAAGTACAAAAATTTTGAGCCGATATAAATCTGCCTGTGACCCCATCATTATCGAAGATACAATGCTCAATGTTATTCCTAAAATTGCTATTTCTACTATCACTATTATCAGGGATGCGATAACCTTACCAAAATACACTTCAGTTCTAGATATAGGTCTGGCAAGAAGAGGTACAATAGTGCCACTCTCAAATTCTTCTGATATAAAATTTATAGTTATGGGTGCCCTCATCAGGAAAAGGAATAAAAATGTAGAAAGAAATTCAAGTGAGAAATACCTATAATTCTGTTTATTGGTGATGTGAACGACGCTTCCTATGTATATTGTGGTAAAAGTGATTAAGCTATGACAATGCCAAGCCATATGTAAATATATAAAATTTTATTATATAAATATTTTATTGTAGGAAGTTGTATCGCATCCCGAAGGTTAAATTTTTCAGCTTCCACCAAACCCCTAACTTTACATAAATTGACTGAGAAAATTTTGATATAGAAGATTCTGTTATTGATTTATATGGAGAACATTAATATAATTGATTTCGAAAACGGCTTTATAAAGAATTATAATGTTTTACAGGAGAGATATTTGAGCGATTTGAAGGATTTTTTTTATTTTAAAGATGCTGCTGAAAAAATTTTAAAGAATAGTAACCCTTTGATTTACAAGGTTTATGAGACAAAATACGAATCCTCAGGTTCGCTTTCTTATGCCGTAACGGAAATTGAACCTGGAAAAGTAGGAGAAGAATACTATTTTACAAAAGGACATTTTCATTCAAAATCAGCAGCTGAGATATATATTGTCTTTAGAGGAGAAGGTTTACTCTTATTAGAAAATAGGTCAGGTGATAAAAAAACATACAATATGTTCAGAGGTGCTATAATTAATGTGGAACCGGATTTTGCTCACAGGAGTATAAATACAGGCAAAGATAAATTAATATTTTTAGCCATATACCAATCAGATGCAGGTCATGATTACGAAAGTATAAAGGAAAAAGGGTTTTATTATTTAGTTTTAGATAGAAACGGACCGACTCTAGTGAAAAATTCAAAACATTAACTCATTTTTAAGTATCTACTAAAAATTAATTAATACTCTTATCATTACGCAGAACTATGTTAAGTGATGAAGTATTTGAGAAATTAAGAAAAGGATCACCTGTTTTGATATTTGATTCTGACAAAAGAGAGGGAGAAACGGATATAGTTGTACCATCTCAGTTTGTTAAGAAAGAGAATATTCTGGAAATGAGAAAATATGGTGGAGGTCTAATATGCACATCACTAACTTTTGAACATTCCAAAAAACTCGGTTTGGATTTTCTTGTAAATATTTTCAATAAAAGTGGTATGGAAATATTCAAATATTTATACCCTAATGATATCCCATACGATGAAAAATCATCCTTTTCAATTACAATAAACCACAGAAAAACTTTTACAGGTATACCTGATAAAGACAGGGCGCTAACGATTTCCGAATTTGCAAAATTGCTCTCAAAACTTGATAGTTTAGATGAAAATCAAGCCAAAATTGAGTTTGGCAGGAATTTTAGGGCACCAGGACATGTGCATCTTTTGATTGCTTCTGAAAATCTCTTGAAAAGCAGGAGGGGGCATACAGAGCTTTCAACAACATTGATGATATTAGCCGAGTTAGTGCCATCCGCAACCATGGTTGAAATGCTATCAGATGATGGCTCATCTTTACCGCAATCAAAGGCAAAAAGTTATGCTATTGAACACAATTATCCATTCATAGAAGGAAAAGAAATAATTGAAAGGGTGGAAAATTGGTCAGAGTAATGGCATCAGGAGTCTTCGATATACTGCACCCCGGGCATGTGTTCTTTTTAGAGGAGGCTAAGAAACTAGGTGATGAGCTGGTAGTTGTTGTTGCGAGAGATTCCACTGCTAGAAAATTAAAACATCAACCTATAATGAATGAGGAAATAAGGGCAAAGATGGTAGCAGCACTAAAGCCTGTGGATATTGTAGTTTTAGGCCATGAGGATGATATGTTTAAAACAGTGGAAGAAATTAAACCCGATATTATTGCACTTGGCTATGATCAGGTTTTTAATGAAAATTACATAATAGGCGAATGCTTGAAAAGGGGATTGAATATCAAAGTTGTCAGGCTTCAAAAATTTTCTGATTCTGATTTAAATGGAACGAGGAAGATTATTGGAAAAATTCTTTCTGCCTATGCATTTCAGAAGGAAATAGAATATTTTGAAAAAAAAGGGGATGAAAAATGAAAACGATAGGAATTGCAGACACAACGTTTGCCAGGTATGATATGGGTAAATCAGCTATTGATCAATTAAAGAACATGGGAACTGGTTTTAAGATTGTTAGGTACACCGTTCCAGGCATAAAAGATTTACCTGCTGCGAGCAAAATATTATTTGATAAATACAACTGTGACATTATTATTGCGCTTGGAATGCCGGGCAGAAAAGAAATAGATAAAATGTCCGCACATGAAGCTGCCCAAGGTCTTATTCAGGTCCAGATTATGGAAGGTAAGCATGTACTGGTTGTTTTTGTACATGAAGATGAGGCTAAGGACGAAAAAGAGCTTGCATGGTTGGCTGATAGAAGGGCTAGAGAACATGCTGAAAATGCTTATTATTTAATTTTCGATCCTGATCATCTGCAAAAGTATGCTGGAAAGGGGCTTAGGCAGGGGTTTGAAGATGTAGGACCGGTAAAAGAGAAATGGTAATGTACAAGGATTAATATTAAGAAGAGGTGAAAATGATGGAGAAAATTAGGCTTGGTTTGGTGGTTTCGGAATACAACTTTGACATAACTATGATGATGCTAGAAAGGGCAAAGGTAGAAGCTGAGTTTTTAGGTGCAGATGTTTCACAGGTTCTTCTTGTCCCCGGAACTTTTGAAATACCTTTGGGCGTAAAAAAATTGCTTGATATGAAAGATATTGATGCAGTTATTACCCTTGGGGCAGTTATAGAGGGAGAAACACAACACGATGAAATAATTATGCAAAATGCCGCTAGGAAGATCGAAGATTTACAAGTGGAATATGGTAAACCAGTAGCACTTGGCATCTCAGGTCATGGAGAGAGCAGGCTCCAGGCTCAAGAAAGAATAGAAAAAGCGAGAGAAGCTGTGCACAGTGCAATTAAGATGGTAAAAAGAATGAGAGACTTAGAAAAAGTTTAAATATAAGTACATCTTAACCAATCGTTGATAACTTAAGGATAATAACTGAGGTGAATTAAAATGGAAAAAAGAGATGTCGTTTTGAGGGTGCATGAAGCACCTCAAATGGATGTAGGCCTTGGAAGGGCCAGAATAGATTCGCAGTCAAGGGAGGAGCTTAACATAGAGGTAGGGGAGATTATTACAATCATAGGCATTACAAGTAAAAAAACAACAGCTGCAAAAGTTTACAGGGTTCCAGTAGAGGATGAAGGAAAGGGCATAATCAGAATAGACGGTGACATAAGGAGAAATGCCGGTGTTACACTTGGAGACAAGGTCATTGTTGCAAAAGCAAATTATCAACCAGCCAAATCTGTTACATTTGCACCTTTAATAGAAAAAGATCAGAGGTTGAGACTTGGAGAAGGCATTGAAGAATTTGTAAAAAGAGCATTGCTAAACAGACCCGTGGTTGAAGGGGATATACTGATCATTCCAGGGTTGACCCTAATAGGAAGAACTGGATTAAAGTTCAAGGTAGTAAGAGCACAGCCAAAGGGTGTTCTGGTAATAAAAGAAAATACCGAAATCACTGTCAAAGAGGAGCCCGTAGAGGAATACATTTCAGAAACAGGCAGGGTCACATACGAAGATATAGGAGGTCTTTCAGAGGAACTCCAGAAAGTAAGGGAGATGATAGAGCTGCCTTTGAAGCATCCAGAAATGTTTGAAAGGCTTGGCATAAAACCTCCAAAGGGTGTTTTGCTTTACGGACCTCCTGGAACAGGAAAGACATTGATAGCTAAAGCAGTTGCAAATGAATCTGGTGCGAATTTCTACCTGATAAACGGTCCTGAGATAATGAGCAAATATTACGGTGAAAGCGAGAAATTCCTCAGGGATAAATTTGATGAGGCAGAAAAGAACGCACCTTCTATAATATTCATAGATGAGCTGGATTCTATTGCTCCCAAGAGGGCTGAAGTTCAAGGAGAAGTAGAAAGAAGGGTAGTTGCTCAATTACTAACATTAATGGATGGCCTTAAGGAGAGAGGCCAGGTAATTGTTATAGGTGCCACAAATCTAGTTGATTCTATAGACCCAGCGCTTAGAAGACCTGGAAGATTTGACAGGGAAATTGAAATAGGCATACCGGATAAGAAGGGCAGATTAGAAATATTGCAGATACATACGAGGCTGATGCCTTTAGACATGACAGACGAGGAAAAATACAAATTCCTTGATGAACTCTCATCAATGACTCATGGTTTTGTGGGTGCTGATTTAGCAGCCCTTGCAAGGGAAGCTGCAATGCATGCTCTTAGGAGATATTTACCTGAAATTGACTTAGATAAACCTATACCTGTAGAAATGCTTGAAAAGATGGTTGTCAAAAGAGAAGACTTCAAAGAAGCGCTAAAGGATATTGAGCCAAGCATATTGCGTGGGGTTCTGATCGAGGTGCCTAATGTAAAATGGAATGACATTGGTGGCCTTGAAGATGTGAAGCAAGAATTAAGGGAAGCTGTTGAACTTCCTATAAGGAGTCCTGAAAAATTCAAGAAATTGGGTATAAGGCCGCCCAGAGGAATATTACTATATGGCCCTCCTGGAACAGGAAAGACATTACTGGCAAAGGCCGTTGCTACTGAAAGCGAAATGAATTTCATTAGCATTAAAGGTCCTGAGGTATTGAGCAAGTGGGTGGGAGAATCAGAAAAAGCCATAAGGGAAATATTCAAAAAAGCAAAACAGAGTGCCCCGGCTATAGTATTCCTAGATGAAATAGATTCAATAGCTCCAAGGAGAGGTTATTACTCAGATTCTGGAGTAACTGAAAGGATTGTAAATCAATTGTTAACATCTATGGATGGTATAGAGAACATGGAGGGCATTGTTGTAATTGCATCCACGAACAGACCGGATATCATAGATCCAGCACTTCTCAGACCTGGAAGATTTGATAGGTTAGTTTACATTCCGCCACCTGACAAGGAAGCAAGGTTGAAGATACTGCAGGTACACACAAGAAATATGCCTCTTGCCGAGGATGTGGATTTAAAGAATATCGCTGATAAAATTGAAAACTATGTGGGTGCTGATATTGAAAACATATGCAGAGAAGCAGGCATGTTTGCAATAAGAGAAAACAGAGAAAAAGTAACGAGGAAGGATTTCGAAAGAGCCATAGAAAAGATACCTCCCTCCATGAACGAAGAAAGTATAAAATACTACGATGCAATTGGTAAATTGATCTCCAGAATAAGTACAAAGAAGGAAGATCTTCAATACTTCAGGTAAATTGGAGGTGTAATATAAATGAAAAAGTTCATCACAGAGCTTCGTGGTAAAACGGTAATGACAACTGAAGGAATGATTCTGGGAACTATAGATAACTTCGTAATAAATACAGATACAGGAGAGATCCAGCATATTCTCGTTGTTCCTTCTGAGGATCTTGAGGTAAGAGGTTACCAGACTGATGCACAGGGGAGGCTTATCCTTCCCTTCAAAAGCATGAAATCTGTAAAGGACGTAGTTGTACTGGAACTTAAATAAAATTTTATTCTTTTTTTCTATATCTTAAAATTGCTCCTATTCCACCAAATCCTTTCAAAAAGAGTTTCCCTTCTTCGCTCTCATCTGAAACAAGGTAAACCTTCGCGTTTGACTTTTCTGCAAGATTGAAGTATTCATCTATAATATCTATCTTTTCTACAATATTCATAAGAACATTGCATGTGGGACAATACTTATCCTGGATGTTGCCTGTCACAATTTCTTCTATCCTCTGTTTGCAGTTGGGGCATTCCCATATGATCTTATGCTTCCTTAAAGCTTCAGATATGATTAAAGTATCTACCTGAGAATTTTTTAATGCCTCTATAACCTGTTTTTCACCGTATACTGCTAGTGAACTATCAGGTTTTTTAACTTCGCCTAAAAATCTGTTTATTATCTTTTTTTCCTGCGAGATTTCAAGATCCTCCAATACCTGCGATGCTTTTTCAACAAGTTCCCTCAGACCGTATTCATCCGTATAACCCGTATCGAATAGATCTATGACCTTTTTTTTCAGTTCATGGTGCAAATAATCCTTTTCTGCAAAAAACTCTTTTGTTGCACCTGGGCCACCTATCAAAATGCCCTTTAGATTCTTTTCATTAAGAAATGCCTCATTTGCAATTTCCCCTACCTTAACAAAAAATTCGTGGGCAGCTATTTCTATTAATCTTTCAAACCTTCTTGAGGATTGCCCGCCCTGATGGTGCTTACTTGGTACCTGTGACTGAACATTTTTCACCACTTCAATCCTCGTGCCACGCAGAAAACCGACTGTGGCTTCGCTCCTATCAATCACTATTAACCCGTAAACATCCTTTTCACCCAGCATGGCATATAATGGGTCCAAGTAAAATTTTGAATCACACCTGTAAAGCATAGATTGTATTGGCTCAGGAGGTTCTATTATGTAAGTTACCATTTCTGTTTGATCCCCTCTAGTGGGAATGTGCCCTATAAATAATGCCAGTCCGTTTTCAGGAGGCATCTTATATATCCTAAGCCTGCTCATCATTGATTCTATTGCACTCATTACATTTTTTCTTGTTGTCTTACTTTTTATGTTTGATGATGTTGAATATTCATCCCTTAAATATGCAATTACATCAGAAATTGGTCTTTTTGGCGGTATGTACAGTGATATGAGTTCAGTACCCTTACCTTCGTATTTTGAGAGTTCTTCCATATCTCTTTTGAAATCATATACACTTTTACTTTCCATTTTTTAGCACACACTTCCGAAATTTTTTTAATGTATAAAACACTTCACCTATATAAGGTAATCATGAAAAATATAATAATTTCCCTAGGTGGTTCTCTTGTAAATGTTGAAAATAAAAATTATTTAAAGGATTTTTCAAAGGTTATTAATTCTCTTCTAGACAATTACAAGTTTGTTATTGTGGTAGGAGGGGGGAGAATCGCCAGGGATTATATATCCATAGCAAGGGAAAATGGAGAAAATGAATTTTTACTCGATATGCTTGGCATTCAAGTCACGAGAATGAATGCAATGTTTCTGAAATCATTTTTCTCAGACAATGATGAGGTGAGATTTTTCAGTTCACCTTATGAAATACGTGATTACAAAGTAGCAATTATTGGTGGCACAGAGCCAGGCCATACGACTGATGCTGTTTCGCTCTTGGTCGCAGAATACCTGAAAGTCAAAAAGGTGATAAATGCCACTACAGTGGATGGTATATTCGATAAAGATCCTAAAAAATACAGTGATGCAAAACTTTTTGAAAAAATATCTTATGCAAATCTGCTTTCCATATTTTCAAAAAATTTATCAAACGCTGGACCTAACCAGGTGCTAGACTTTCTATCGATAAAAATAGCTGAAAGAAGCGGTATCGAGATCGATGTCCTTAACGGTATGGATTTAAAAAATTTCAGAAATGCAATAATAGGTAGAAAGTTTAAAGGTACAGTAGTGAAAAAGATATGATTTCAACTGTTAAAATCGTTTTCTTTGGAACAGGAGGTTCCTGGCCAAGCCCTGAAAGAAATTTAGCTTCAATAGGAATACAGCTTGATAGGGAAATTATACTTTTTGATGTGGGTGAAGGAACACAGAGACAGATGATGCTTACAAGTATGAGCTTTATGAAAATATCAAAGATCTTTATTACGCACTTTCACGGCGATCACTTTCTTGGTCTTGCTGGCCTTGTTCAAACTATGGTATTGAATGACAGGAAGGAAAAACTTGAGATATTTGGTCCCGAAGATTCAATAAGGCAAATTTCAAACTTTCTTAACCTTGGATATTATTCCCTTTCATTCCCTATATCTGTGAGAGAATTGAATAGCGGTGAAACGCTTGACTTTGGTGATTACTTAGTAACTGCAACAAAAACGTTTCATCCCGTAATTAACCTCGCTTACTCTTTGAAAGAAAAAGATAAAAAAAGAATTTCTCAGGAACTGATGGTCAAAAATTCAATTACGAGCAGAGATGTCGATACAATAATCAAAAAGGGTTCAGTTATAAAAAATGGTATAAAATTAACTTTGGATGACATTTCAGATGGTATAAGAACTGGCAGGAAGATTGTTTATACTGGTGATACAGCACCATGCGATTGCATTGTTGACATAGCAAGAAACGCCAAATTCCTTATCCATGATTCAACAGTTGATTCAAGCCTTGAAGAAAAAGCAAATGAATACGGCCATTCTTCGGCAAGGCAGGCAGCTGAAATTGCAAAAAAGGCAAATGTGGAAAATTTAATTCTTACTCACATAAGCCCTAGGTACAGATCTAGTGATGCAAAAACACTTGAAGAAGAAGCAAAGAAAATTTTTAAAAATAGTTTCATTGCCAGAGATTTAATGGAATTGTTTGTTCCTATTTAAACTCAAGATCAATGAATCCTGGCCTGTTAAGATACTTAATGCTCACAATACAGGGGTCAGGATTGAAATTATGCATTTTCTGATATTCTGTCTGCTTCTGCCATGTTGATGCATTTAAAAGTAATGTACCGTAATAGTTCAATTTTTTATGCACGTGTATGTGTCCAGTTACAAACAGGTCAGGTATCTCTTCAATTACCATAAAATCCTCTTCAAGAGGCACTACTGGAACATTCTTCCCGTAAAAAGGTGACAGATGCCTTCTCTTTATTAGTTCTATCATCATTTTATCAGCCATTTCCAGTTTCATGCCCTTTACGAGGTCAAGCAAATCATTCAGGCTCGAGCCATGGTATAATAAAATCTTAAGGCCTTCTATTGAAATGTATGATGGATTTGACAGAAATACAACATTTTTGTTGAAGAATGACCTAACATCGGAACCTAAAGCAGGCTGTGGTTCTGCAATCCTTACAAGATCGTGATTTCCAGGAATGAGGAACAATGTTATGTCCTCCCTCACCTTCGATAATATATTCGCTAGATCCGAATATTGGTCATATATGTCATCAAGTTCAAGATCCTTTTCCTGGTTTGGGTAAATACCTATACCATCAACTAAATCACCTGCAATAATGATGTATTTTATTTTGTCAGCGTGCTCTTTGCCAGAATTTAGCCATTCTATAAATCTCGTAAAGTTTTCCCTTAAGAACATCTTGCTTCCAACGTGTATATCTGATATAAACACAGCTCCGTTTTCACTGTTGATAATCTTTTCCTTGCGGTTGATATTGTCTATACCGGGATATGTGACTTCTTTTATGGTTAATTTTCCATTCCTAACATATCCTTTTATTCCTATTATATCATCTGGTAATATCTCTTTCCCCGTATTCTGATCTGAAAATGCTACTATTTTACCTGAAAGATCCTCTATGTCAAAAACAAATCCGTATTTTGATTCTCTTTTATCTAGAACCATGCCTATTATGGAAACTTCTCCATCATTCTTTTTCGCATACTCAATGTCAACAACTGATGATATAGAAATCCTAGATTGTAAAATTTTCCTGATTTTCACATACCTGTCCTGGAATAGCTTTTTAAAACTATCTACCTTACCCGCAGTTGCCTCAAAAACATCCCTGCTCTTTATTATTTCATAATTTTTTTCTTCCTTATCTTTACTGTTAAGCAATTCAAGAGCATGAGTTATTCCACCGTTCCTTATTATTTTGTCTACTTCTGAGGGAGTTGCAATTATGCCATTCTTCCATAGCATCTCAAGTATCTCTTTCTTTTCATTCATATGAATCTATTCTCCTCTGGGCATAGAGGTTCAATGATGTTCTTGATTTTAATAATATTTTTTTTAGGTTCTCATCCATATTCATGTCCATGATGTTTTTTTCACTTAAAATGGTTACTTTTTTCATCGCGTCCCTAACAGTTTCCCTTATCACCCATACACCGAGGGGGATTTTATAATCGCTGTCTATGGTCCTGTATACTATTACTGATGACTGTTTTTGAATTCTGTCCAGAAATTCCAACACTGCTAACCTCGCTGCGTAATAAGAACCCCCAACTATTTCAGCATATTTTTTTCTTCCTTCAAATTTTTCATAATCGCTGCTTTTAATCACATTTGTATCAAAATAATTTTGTCCGTACCAGTTCTCGATCATTTCAAATGACCAAGGACCTGGTAAAAATAATATATGAAATTTATTCCACATGTATTCATTCTCTGCATAGATAATACTCTCTAGAGGTTCATATTCCCTGACTTTTTCAATTAATTTTTTCCCGATTATATCATCAACTGCAGTTATTGCCCACCTCGTAGGTACAAGCCTTCTATCAATTTTTTTCCCAAGTACTCCTCCACTCAATAATCTGGGTATATATTCATTCGAAAAGCCATGATTGTATATTTCCCATACAGCACTTAAGGCATTTAAATCATAATCATTATGCAAGGTATCTATTCTCTTTGGAACCTTTGGTTCATTAACAAGATCTATGCTTCCGGCTATTATTCTAGGCCCCATGGGCTTTGAAATATGGTTAATATCAAGTGCCCTTTCTATTTTATGAACTTCTGCATTGATTCCTATAGAGGAACTGGATAAGGATATTTCCTTGATTCTGTCAATCATTTTGGATTGCCTATCCACCCTCTGCACATTTCCTACGCGGTAAAGGGATGTTCTGTACAGAAGAATATCATCAAGTTTCAAAGGATAAAGATTTTCCGGAACATTAAAATCAGATGATAAAGTGGAGACCATAACTCTCGGGTAATTGTACCTCCCGATGAATATGGCAGGTGGTGAGATCCCAGAATATACTTCAGCTATCCTAGGCAGTATGTTCGTGTATTTAAGCAGAGGGCAGGATTTTAGACCACAAAGATTTTTGATCCCTCTGCACCTTATACATAAATCCGGGTTCACATTTTATCAATCATTTCTAAAAGAAAAAGTTTTTCATTATGCGAATTATTTATAATTTATGGAAAAATATTCTAGGCAAATAATACTTGATAAATTCGGTGAAGAAGGTCAAAAAAGACTTTTTGAAAAAAATGTGCTTGTGGTAGGTATAGGAGGGACTGGTGGCCTAATTTCCCAGCTTCTTACAAGAGGGGGTGTAGGGGGATTATATATTTCTGATGTAGATATGGTTGATATTTCTAATATACATAGGCAGCTTCTATTTACTGAAAATGATGTTGGGAAAAAGAAATTAGAAGCTGGCTATAGATATTTAAAATCATTGAATTCTGATGTGAAAATAGTCGCAATTGATGAAAAAATTAATGCAAAAAACATTGAATTTTATGTAAAAAAAGTTGACCTTGTTATGGATGGAACGGACAATTTTCATTCAAGGTTTTTAATTAATGATGCATGTGTAAAGAACGAAAAGCCCTGGATATACTCAGGCGTTCTATCCACATACGGAACTGTTATGCCAATAATTCCAGGAAAAACAGCCTGCTTGAGGTGCTTAATGAAGTATCCTCCAAAAAGTGAATTTTCCACTTCGGATCTTGGAATATTGAATTCGGTTCCATCAGCAGTGGCATCAATAGCTGTTTCACTTGCTTACAAAATTCTTCTTGGCGATAATGTTGAAAGTGCGATATATAATTATGATGGATGGAACTTGACACTTGAAAAAATAGCTATTGAAAGACAGAAAGATTGCCCTGCATGTTCATTAAAAATATATGATTTCTTAAATGAAAAAATTTAAAAGATTTTTATGCTGAAAAATTGGCTACTTTCATTCCTATCAAAGAGTAATAGATTCTGATCTGAAAACATAAAAGTTAATAAAACATGAGAGATTCGCTGCTGACAGCAAACTTCTAACAATATTTAAATATTACAGGATTATTACATTCATACCTGGGGCCGGTAGATCAGTTGGTAGATCGCTTCCTTGGCATGGAAGAGGCCCGGGGTTCAAATCCCCGCCGGTCCACTAATTTCTAATGGTGATTTACAAATGAAAACATACTCAGAAGCTGGAGTGGACATAGATAAAAAAGATCTTTTTCTTAATGAGCTATTAAAGCATATAAAATTCGGAAGATCAAAATTTTCAGCATTTCTTGGTGCTGGGCATTATTCAGCTTTGGTAAACTTTGGTAAATATTTCATTGCAATTAACACAGATGGTGTAGGTACCAAAATGCTTATAGCAGACGAAATGCAAAGATGGGACACCGTTGGAATAGATGCAATTGCGATGAATGTTAACGATACAATTTGCGTTGGAGCGGAACCATTCGCTTTTGTGGATTATTTGATTATAAGGGATTACGACATGAAAAAGGCAAAACAGATAGGTATAAGTCTAAACAAAGGTGCAAAGGAATCAAATGTCAGCATTGTAGGCGGTGAAACAGCGATTATGCCTGATATGGTAAATGGAACGGATCTTTCAGGAACAGCTGTAGGATTTTTGAAAAAAGGAAAGCAGATAACAGGGAAAAGAATAAAACCAGGAGATATCGTAATTGGATTAAAAAGCTCTGGTTTGCATTCAAACGGTTTTACGCTTGTGAGAAAAATTTTAAATGAACACAATATCAGTTTAAATGAGAAGTTTGGTTCAAAAAAGCTTGGGGATGCTCTTCTTACGCCCACAAAAATTTATGTAAAGGTTGTCCTTGATATGATAAAAAATTCCAAAGTAAACGGGCTGGCAAATATTACAGGCGGAGGCCTTAGAAATCTAATCCGATTAACTGATAAAAGATTTGTTATAGATGATCCAATAAAACCACAGAAAATTTTTAATTTCATTCAGGAGATTGAAGACATAGATTACAAAGAAATGTATCAAACATTCAACATGGGCATGGGTTTTGTAGTAATCGCACCAGAAAGCGAAGAAAATGATCTGCTAAGTATTCTGAAAAAGCATAGAATAGAATCTAAAGTTGTTGGATATATTTCCGAGGGAAATGGTGTTTACTTGCAGGATTTCAAAATCAATTATGAACGTTACTGAGATCAATTATCCTGTATGGGACGAAAGATAAACCTGGTTGTGTTCTTTCAAGTTCTTCAATCACATATTTAAATAGATCTGATGATACAAAGATAGTAGATGAAAAGCCTCTGTGAGCTGCCTCTTGAGCTGCTTTTACTGCTCCAAATTCAAAATCTATTTTAATATCGAATTTTTTTAGCGTTACATATGCTACTGCACCAAAAATACCTGTTTTTATGTTCTCCGTGATTAGGGATTTAATCTTTTTTTCATTCACGGATCTGGAACCGCCATCGTTTATTGAAGGTAACCTGCACAAGGTTATTGAACCCATCTTAAGATCAATTATCCCCTCAAGATCTTTGATTCCAATGTCTTCACCTTTTTCAGCATGGTTTATTGAAATACCCTCAGATGGTGATTTTTCCCTTTTAGCAGTTAAATATCCATTTTCTATGAATAAACCTACCTTTTCGTTTTTATTTATGGCCTCACCCGCAATTGCTTCTGTGGTCCTCATCATCTTTACTTGCCCGATTATATTTGAAACATAAGCTCTGAGCTCTTCAATTTTATCCATTACAAAAGATGTCCCTTTAGTAGTTATTTGCATATCCTTGTCTATTAAGCCCTCTTTCCTAAGAATTTTAATATACTCTGATACACCCTGGATGGTGATGTTTACTGATTTTGCTATTTCCTTGATTTTTTTGTTACCATGCATTATTTCTATGAGTATGGACAGTTTTGTCATTTCGCTTTTCTTTTTTAACATAACAGAACAAATAAAATACGAAATTAAAAATTTTTTTCATATGAATTTTTAAAATTACAAAAAAATTCATAAGGGTAATTAAGATTATGTTTTAATCATCAAATATAAAAAAAGGTGTGATAAATGTCATGGAAAGATGTCGAAATAAGGGAGCTTAAAGAGGGTAGTTATATAGTGATAGATGATGAACCTTGCAGAATAGTGGAATATACAACATCAAAACCAGGGAAGCATGGCGAAGCAAAGGCCAGGATTGTTGCGATAGGTGTGTTCGATGGACAGAAAAGGAGTGTTGTATTCCCTGTGAAACATAAGGTCAAGATGCCAATAATAGACAAAAAGGTTGGACAGGTAATTTCAATAACAGGCGAAATGGCACAGATAATGGATACCACAACTTTTGAAACATTTGAATTACCTATACCTGAGGAACTTAAAGGAACACTTGAGCAGGGAAAAGAAGTGCAATACTGGGAAGCAATGGGCAAAAGAAAAATAATGAAGGGTTGAAATGCCTTCCTTGCTGAAATTTGCGGATTCCGATTACTCTTATGCTGATGCCAATTTTATAATATTCGGCGTGCCATTTGATGGAACCACAAGTTTCAGAGGTGGTGCTAGATTTGCACCTAATGCAATTAGAGAAGCTTCAATAAACCTTGAATCTTTTGTTTACGATAACAAATTTTTCCTCAAAGATTCTAAAATTCATGACATTGGAAATCTTGAAGAGCATGGAAAAGTTGAAGATGTTGTTGATGATACAAGATTTACAATAGAAAAGATTCTGGATGATAAAAAATTTCCAATAATGTTAGGCGGTGAGCATTCTATAACCATTGGATCTGCAAAAGCTATTAAAGAACATGATTGTGCAATTTTGTTCATAGATGCGCATTCGGATTTCAGAGATGATTACCTTGATGTAAATTTCAGCCATGCTTGTGTTTCAAAAAGAGCTTTTGAGTATTTAGGTAAGGATAGAATAGCTTCAATAGGAGTTAGATCCGTTTCACCTGAAGAATACAATGATAAGAATTTTAAGAATTTTTACCACGTGAGTGCAAAATTTGTCCATGAAAACGGGATAGAAAAATCTCTGGAAAATGTATTGAACCATATAAAAAATAAGAGAATATATCTTTCAATAGATATGGATGGCCTTGATCCCTCTTTTGCCCCTGGCGTTGCCACACCTGAACCGTTCGGTCTTTCGACGTGGGATCTGAAATACGTGATAAATAAAATAGGAAAAATGCTTGTTGGAGCGGATATTGTTGAAATATCCCCGCCATTTGATAACGGTAATACATCGATGCTTGCAGCAAGGCTTGTTCAGGAAATAATTTCATCAAAATAAGATTTTTAAGAATATTTAGCACTAAGGTTTTCATTTCAATTTTTTTCTGAAAGCTCGTAAAATCTGGAATTTTAGGTGATTTTTTAGGCAAAGTTTATATAGAGTTTAGTTAATATCTATCGTGAGGTGCAAAAACCTATGGTTGGCGTAACTGAGCTTAGAAAATTGGTAGCAAAGAAAACAGGGATGAAGGAAAAGGATGTAAAAGCTGTTTTTGACACGCTTTTCAAAGAAGTAATTGACAGAGTAAACAAGGGAGACAAAGTTGCAATAAAGCAGTTTGGTGTTTTCATGAGGAAGACACAGAAAGCAAAGAAGGCTAAAAACCCAAGAACAAAAGCTGTAATAAATGTTCCTTCAAAGAAGAAATTTGTTTTCAGACCATCAAAGAAAGTAAAATACCTTTAAATTTTTTTAATTAAATTTTTAATTTTTTTATTAATTTTTGAATTTATAATATTCTAAAATTATTTTTTCATTCTTTAATGAATTGATTCATTAAACAAAAAATTTTTAAAAAAAATTATAATGAATCTAGGACTGAATCCAGCCCAGATATTTTTGCCGCTTTTTTCATGTCCACTAGATTTTGTTTTCCATCGAGTATATAGGGGCTTTTTACACCTGTTAACACTACCAATACCTTAACTTTGTTTTCAAATTCAGGATCTATTGATGCTCCCCATATGAGTTTTGCAGATGGATTGATTTGCTTCTGGATCAATTCAGCAGCGCGCTGTGCTTCCGTGACGCTCATGTTCGGATCTCCGACAATTCTTATTAATGCACCTCTGGCCTGTCTGATGTCAGCCTCTATAAGTGGTGAATTTATGGCATCATTCACTGCTTCCTGAACTCTGTCCGTTGAACCTTCTGATTCACCAATGCCAATCATTGCCACTCCACCATCAGACATTATTGTTTTTATGTCGGCATAATCAATATTTACAAGGCCTGGTTTTGTTATAATTTCAGTTATTCCTTTTAATGCTTCCATTAAGACCTCATCTGCAACTTTAAAAGCCTGATCAAGTGGTAACCTTGGCACTATTTCAAGAAGCTTATCATTGGGTATCACAATTGTTGTATCACAGTATCTCCTAAGCTTGTCAAGGCCGTATAATGCCTGCTCCATCCTTACCTTTCCTTCTGCAGAGAAAGGAAGTGTTACGATTCCTATTGTTAAAGTTCCAGGATTTGTTTCCTTAGAAACTTGTGCAACATATGGTGCAGAGCCTGTTCCCGTACCGCCGCCCATACCTGCAGTTATGAAAACAATATCAGATCTCTGAAGAACATTCCTAAGATCTTCATCCGCCTCTTTGGCTGCTTCTTCTCCTATTCTGGGATCTGCACCTGCTCCCAAACCTCTTGTTAGTCTTTTTCCAAGTAAAATCTTTCTGTTAGCTTTAACATGCAGAAGATGTGGTGCATCCGTGTTTGCCGCTATCAATGTAGCACCAAATATACCGGAATTACTCAGTCTAGTTATTGTATTTGTTCCTCCTCCACCGCAGCCAACAATCTTTATGTTTACTTTGAGTTGTTCAACCAACCTCCTCAATTCTAGATCATCCTCTGATTCTGTTTGCTGGGTCTGCGGTGCCTGTACTGGTTGTGCTGGTCTTGTATAGCTCTCTGGGTCTGTTCCTAAAGCATTTTTTATTAAGCTTTTCATAAATTATTACCTCCAAGTCATATATTTGTCAGACAAGATATTTAAATTGTCATATTTAAAGGTTTCTGTTAAATTACCGAAATTATAAAATTTCAAAAAAATGAAATTAATCTTTTATCATTTTAAAGAGAAATCTGCTTCTATATTCAGTTAGCTACTCCTAAAAAGCTTCGAAGCTTGTTGCTTATTGTTAACACCGTCCGAGATTGGATTTCATTTATTCACAACGATTGTCTTGCTGATATCACTTGAGGCATTGAATACCGCGAATATGAAGAAAAATGAGAAAGGCAGGAGATTCAGGAAAAAGTTAGACTCGTGGTCACCAACAGAGCTTGAAAATTTGATGAAGTATAAAGCATAGTAAATAGGAAAAACAGTGATACCTGTGAACCTGAGGTTTACATCACAGAAATGTTCAAGATGCGGATG
The DNA here is from genome assembly GCA_049967595.1 of Thermoplasmata archaeon. Classification (GTDB taxonomy): domain Archaea; phylum Thermoplasmatota; class Thermoplasmata; order Thermoplasmatales; family ARK-15; genus ARK-15. Next base: position 10,312 of record JBMFSK010000009.1, on the reverse strand, counting down.
ATGAAATTGAAGAGATTTCTGAACACACAACCTTCTAGTGAAAGACAATCCTGAATAGATGCATGCCATTTCAAAGGTGGGAAGATTTACGTTAGATACCTATATATTTATATCTCAAATTCATGATGGTGATTGGATGATTGATATTAATTTGATTAGGAATACGCCTGAGGTAATTAGAGAAAGCCAAAAAAAGAGAAATCTCGATCCTGGAATAGTTGACAAAGTTATTGAATTGGACATGCTTTGGAGGGAAAATTTACAGGTTTTGGAAAAATTAAGAAATTTGAAAAATAAAAAAATTGACGAAATATCCAAAAAAATAAGAGAAAAGCAGGATGTATCTGAACTAAAGATCGAAGTTTCAAAAATAAATGAAGATATTGAAAAAATTGAAAAAATTGTTGAAGATACAAAGTTCCACAGGGATATATTATTATGGAATGTTCCAAATATTATTGATGAAGATGTTCCTTATGGTAAAGATGAAAACGATAATCTACCCATAAAATTCTGGGGAAAAGCAAAAGTTTTCAGAGATGATCTAGACCAGTTCCTTAAAAGTTCGAATAATTCTATGGATTATGAAATAATAGAAAAAAGGCCAATAAGCCACACAGATATTCTTGAGAAGTATGATTTAGCTGACACGGAAAGAGCTGGAAAAGTGGCAGGATCCCGATTTTATTACCTTAAGGATGATCTTGTTAAATTGGAATTGGCCCTTGAAATGTTTGCTTTACAGCATTTAATAGAAAAAGGTTTTAAGATCATGGAACCTCCTTTCATGCTAACTAAGAGGGCGATGGAAGGTGCCACAGATCTAGCTTCATTTGAAGACACCATATATAAAATTGAAAAAGAGGATTTGTATTTAATAGCAACATCTGAGCATGCACTTGCAGCATACCACATGGATGAAATACTTGAGGAGAGTGAATTACCATTGAAATATGCAGGAATCTCCCCATGCTTCAGAAAAGAAGCTGGATCACATGGAAAGGACACTAAAGGTATTTTCAGGGTTCATCAATTCAATAAAATAGAACAGTTTGTTTACTGTAAACCTGAGGATTCGAAAACCTTTCATGAAGAAATTTTAAGAAATGCCGAGGAACTATATAGAAAACTTGAGTTGCCTTACAGAGTAATAAATATATGCAGCGGGGATCTAGGAAACGTTGCATCTAAAAAATATGATATAGAAGTATGGATGCCAGCACAGGGTAAGTTCAGGGAAGTCGTAAGTGCAAGCAATGTTAAAGATTATCAGGCAAGAAGACTAAACATTAGAATAAGGGGTAAAGAAAAAAATTATTTCCCTCATACTTTAAACAGCACAGCAATTGCTACAACAAGAACCATTGTGGCAATTATAGAAAACCATCAAGAAGAGGATGGGATAAGAATTCCCAGAGCATTAGCAAAATACTTTGGAAGCGATTTAATTGAACACAAGTAATTTGCCTCCTCCCTAAAGGTCGGAGCTTTCTTGCTTATATCTTTTTAAGAAAAATTTATATTATACTAGCCATAATTAGAAACGGTTCCTGTAAGGAAGAGGCATTGAAAATGATATGCTTGGACGACAGGAACCAATAGTGAGGGTTCTGGGCTACTATGCGATTGCGATGTGTCATCGCTTAAATGAGCTCTAGTTCAGCAGAACCCCCCAAAAGCCCTGGCAAATGGGTCAGACGGTTTGATAAAATGAAAACCGTTGTTGTTGCCAGGGCATAAAAATGTTTACGAAAATTTTAATTACATTCATAACGTTATCAACCATGTTAGGTGGCATATTTATGAATAGATGTATCATATGTGGTGCTCCAATAAAAAATGGCCTCAATTTATACTGCTCAGATTGCCTCTATGAATTAAAAAGAGTAAGGCTAGCGGACGATGAATCCTTACAGGAATTCCTTGAAAAACATAATAATGCACAGGTAAAATATATACACCAAGATAACTTACCTAGTTTAGAGAGGTGGTTTGACATATGAAATTTGAGGATTTGCTAGTTAAAGATATCATGGTAAAAAATCCGGTTTTTGTTGAGGAAAATGATTTGCTTTCAAAAGTTTTAAGTAAAATGAAGGAAAAAGGTGTTCATGAAGTGCCAGTAATTGATGAAAAGTCTAAATTGGTAGGCTATTTCGATTATGAAAATTTAATGAGAAGAAGAAATATTCCTCTATCAGCAAAAGTATCAACATTGATGGTATATCCTCCAAAAATTGATGAGAATTATCCTGTTATCGATGCAATAAACATTATGATACAAAATGGACTAAGATCCTTGCCTGTCGTTGATTCAGAAAACAGGTTGGTGGGAATAGTCTCAAGAACAGATTTTACAAAAGCTCTCCTCAATGCAAAGGAATACGCAAACTTGAAGGCTGAAGACATTATGGTTGAAGATCCTATTACCGTTTTTGAAAATGATGATATTTATAAAGCATTGGAAAAAATGAGGAATTTGAATGAGATGACTATACCTATAGTAGATGATAACAACCACCTTAAAGGCATGATTAATATTGATGATGTATCAAATGCCCTATGGAGATTTAAAGATAGGTTAACGTATGGTGAGAGAAAAGGACAGAAGGAGAAAAAAGAACTTTTTGCCAAAGACTTTCTAAACCCGCCGGTGTATGTAGAGAAAAATGCTAAACTTGAAAATGTAATAAAAAATATGTTGGATCAAAGATCATACGTGTGTGCAGTTGTGGACAAAGATAACAGACCAGTAGGAATAATAACACAAAAAGATATTATAGAATCATTCTCAAAAAAGAAGGAGCAGGAGGGGGTAATGGTACAAATAACGGGTCTTGAAACTGAAGATCCATCAGTATTTGACGTGATTTACCAAATAATTGAAAAGCATCTTAAGAAGATCAACAAATTTGAAAATTACAGACCACAAAATCTATCCATACACATAGAAGAACATCGACCTGAAGGAAAAGAAGTTGATTACACAGCCAGGGCTAAACTAGTAACAGAAAAAAAGATTTTTTATAAACAGGACCATGACTGGAATCTTTTTGGTCTAATTGACAGAGTAATGGACAGCATTTACAGGGTGGTTAGAAAAAATAAAGAGAGGGAGAAGGAGCTAAGGAGGAAAATGCCGTAGGTGATGCATATGGATGTTGATAAATATTTAAAATTGCTTGAAAAGAACGTGAGATATGGTGAAGTAAGATTAATGATAATAAAAGTAACAAGTTTCGTGATGAAGAATGGAATGTTGAGCGGTATTGATAGAACTGAAGAAAATGGCCTGGCAGTGAGAGCACTTGCTAACAATTTTTCTTTCGTTTCAACATCAAAAATGGATGACGAAAATATAAAAAAGACTGTTGAAAAGGCCATAAAATTTGCAAAAGCTGGGGATAAGCGAGATATCAAGCTATCTGAGGAGGAGATAATAAAGGATTCTTGGTCTGTACAGGAAAAGAGAAAGATTGATGACAAACCATTTGAGGAAAAGGTTTCAATACTTAATAACGTCGATAAAATTCTAGTGAATGAGAATGTCCCTATGAGACTTCAAAGTCTTAGGGAAAAAATAGAGGATATTGAATTTTACACAACAGAAGGAACAGAAATAAAAGGGCATAAGCCAAACATATTTTATTTTTACATGATGGGCGTCATGGAGGATGGAAATTTTGAACAGGGCTCACAGGAATTCGGAAGAAGTGGTGGATATGAAGCTTTTGATGATTGGAAACTGGAAGATGCTATTGCTGAAGAGTCAAAAAAATTGAAAATTGTAGCAAAAAGCAAAAAAAGTCCTGAAGGTAGAATGGACCTTATTGTGGGACCGGAGGTTTCAGGCATAGTTGCTCACGAGTCATCAGGGCATCCATCAGAATCAGACAGAATTCTTGGACGTGAGGCTGCACAAGCGGGCGAATCATTCATAAAAGCAAACATGCTTAACGAAAGGGTTGGCTCTGATTCTGTTAGTGTTATTGATGATCCTACGATAGAAAACAGCTTCGGATACTACAAGTACGATTTCGAGGGTGTAAAGGCAAGGAAAAGGTACCTTTACAAAAATGGAAAAATTAATGAATTTTTACTAAACAGGGAATTTGCAGGCAGGCTTGGAACAAAGAGTAATGCTGCCTCGAGGTCCTCCTGGTGGGATAAAGAACCCATTGTAAGGATGAGCACAACTTATATTGAACCAGGAGGATATAATTTGGAAGAGATGCTTGAGGATGTAAAATATGGAATATTCATGAATTCCTTCACAGAATGGAACATAGATGATGTAAGATATAATGAAAAATACATAGGCAGGGAAGCTTATTTGATTGAAAACGGAAGGATTAAGGAACCTGTTAAAAGGCCTGTACTTGAGATTACAACACCTGGATTTTATGGTGCTGTGGATGCGGCTTCTAAAGACTTGAAATTCTTTGCAGGAACATGTGGAAAAGGGGATCCAATGCAGGGTGTGGATGTTTGGATGGGCGGACCGTATCTCAGGTTAAGAAATATTTATTTGAGGTGAAAATATGATAGATACAGATGAAATTGTTAAAAAAGCTCTTTCTATGGGCGTAGATGAGGTATCTGCAATTTACACAGAAAGTGATATCAAACAGACTAGGTTTTCAAACAGTAAACAGGATATATATCTAAATTACATTGATTCATCATTAAGCCTTTTTATATCAAAAAATAAAAAAACAATTGGATCTACGATAAAAGATTATAAAAACATTGATGAAAAAATATCATCTTTGATTAAGATGATGGAGCATCTACCAGAAAATCAAGATTTTGTTGGTTTAAATTCAAAAAAACAGACATACAGAGATCATGTTCCTGATGGATCTCTTGAAAATCTTGACGACCTTTCATTTATGACAAAGAGGGCAATTGAAGGTGCGGAGGAAAAGGGTGCAAAAAGAGTAGCCGGAACTATATACCATGTAATAGAGGATATTTCCATTTCTACAAACTATAACAGTGCAAGTGATAGAACAGTAGGCCTTTTTTATTCAGTCAGAGCTTTCAATGAAAATGGTTATCCTGGTCAAGCAGCGTTTCATACATCAGATCATAAATTACTGAGTGATTTTGATCCTTACTATATCGGGCAGGAGGCTGGAGATTTTGCATCAATTGTTGGCATGCCAAAAAATGGTAGCGAAGGAAAATTTGACATATTATTTCATCCGCTCTGTTTTGGATCTTTGATAACTTACAGTGTACAAATGGCTTCAGCATACCTAGTTGACACTGGAATGAGCATATTTGCAGATAAAATTAATAAAAAGATAGGGAGTGATATCTTTACACTTTATGATGATCCCACGCTGGAATCAGGAACAGGTTTCAGATTGTTTGATGATGAAGGAACTTCAACTAAGAAAGTCACACTTATAGAAAAAGGTGTTGTAAAGAATATATTGCACAATAGTTCCACTGCGGCAAAAGCGAATACTGCAACAACCGGAAATGCAGGAATTATAAGCCCTCAACCGTGGCAACCTGTGATGGAAAAAGGTCGGAGAAGCACAGATGATATAATATCGGATATTAAAAAAGGCTTATACATAATTAATACATGGTATACAAGATTTCAGGATTACAGGAATGGAGATTTCTCTACAATTCCAAGGGATGGGATTTTCTATATAGAGGACGGTGAAATAAAGGAGTCCTGGCAGGGTATAAGGATAAGCGATAATATTCCAAGAATATTTTCCAACATAAGTGAAGTTAGCAACGAAACAATGCAGGTAAGATGGTGGGATGAGGTAATGCCTTCGGTTGTACCCTATGTTCTTGTAAAGGATGTGAACATTACAAAATCTAAATAATCATTGAGCTTCTGAACTTTGGATTCTTAAGATCGACTGTTTAAATTAGAAGAAATGTTTAAAATCTATTTATATCAAAAGAAGAGAACTTCCTTAACGCTAATTTTCTGAAATATTTTTTCTTTTAATTGTCGCATATGATCATTCCAATCCATTTCAAAAATGAAACTTTTAATCTTCATTGGTTATTAATATTTATTTTATGTGCAAGTTCCGTTAGAGCTACAATATTCATAGATGTGAATCCGTATTGTCAATACCTATTTTTGCTGATTTATTATTTTGGTTTATTTTATGTATATATTTTTATTTGTGATATGTTTTGCAGATCAATGAAATTTAGATATTCATTCTGATTTTGAAATTTCATCTAAAAGAAAAAGTTAAATTTTTAAATTTGCTATTACTAATTATGATGGAAGAGAAAGTATTCGTGGATGAAATGTACCACAATTATTTTCAGGTTTTCAGGAAACCTGGCAATGATCAAAAAATCCTGATAATTTCTGGCCTTCATGGTGATGAACATACGAGCATATATGCCAATATGCTTATTAAAGATAAACTTGATGAAAATATAGATTATGATATTACAATTATTCCTATTGCGAACATGGGTGCATTTTTGTACAGGAGCAGAACTTCACCTTATGGTGGAGAAGATCTGAATAGAATATTCCCTGGCAAAAAAAATGGATCGATTTGCGAAAGGCTTGCAGACCAGATATTTTCTATAGCGATGGATAATGATATTATAATAGATCTCCATTCATGTGGATTCCTCTGCAATCCTTATATGCTTGCCATGTACAAGCACCATGAATACATTGAAAATTTTATAAAAAAAATTGATCTTTCATATGTTGTTGAATCCAAAGGCACGGGCGGTCAATTGATGAGCGAGGCAGTAAAAAGAGGAAAAACATCATTAATCATAGAAATGCCATCAGGATTCGGTGGATATATTCAAAAAAACTCTGCTGAAATTGTTTCCAATGCTTTGCTGAATTTCTTGAAAAATGAAAAGCCAGGAAATGAAAAGACTTACCTTTCCCAAATAGAAAAAGTAAGAAGTGAAGATTTTGGTGCTTTCATTCCTGAAAACAGGGTCCTGAAGAACAGGTTTGTGATAAAGGACCAGAAAATTGGATTCCTAAACGGCAAACCATTAAAATCAAAAAAAGACGGTTTTTTGATCTCTGTTCATTTTCCGTCATATATCTTCAGGGGGGAAATTCTTTACGAAATTGCCCAAGTTCTTTCATAACCAATTCAACAGCTTTTTCAAGCTGTGGATCTTTTCCGTTCACTGTATCTTGGGGGGAAATATCAACTTCTATGTCAGGATCTGTACCGTAGTTTTCAACCCCAAATCCAACATCTTTGAACCAAAAGGCATATTCTGGCTGTGTAACAATTGATCCGTCCAACAATTTTCTCCTTGGATTGATTCCTATCACCCCACCCCATGTCCTTTTCCCTATCAAGAGACCAATTTTCATCACTTTGAATGCATGAGAAAATATGTCCCCATCAGATCCAGAAAGCTCATTTGTTATGCATATAATTGGCCCCTTAGGAGAATATGGTGGATATTCTACTTTAAGACCATGCCTAGGATTGTCGTAACCGATGATCTTCCTGTTCAATTTTTCAAGAAGGTAAGGTGAAACAAATCCTCCTCTGTTGTACCTGATGTCTACAATAAGTGCATCCATTTCTATTTCTTCAAGGAAATTTTTATGAAATTCTGAGAAGCCAAACTGCATCATATCAGGTATGTGAATATATCCCACCTTACCCGCTGTTTTTTCATGAACGTAATTTTTATTTCTTTCTACCCAATCTCTGTAAATTATTCCTGATTCGTCATTAATTGTCTTTACATTGAAAATAAAATCCTGTCCGTTTCTCCTTAGTCTAAGTGACACTACATCGTTGGATAGATTTGTTAACAATTTTCCTGGTGGATTACTCTTGTTGACCTCAATCCCGTTAATCTCCATCAATAAATCCCCTTCCCTTATATCCGTTCCTGGGAAAATGAGAGGTGATCTTTCATCCAGTCTGCCTTTGTAAATTTTCTTGATTCTGAAAACATCCTTGTATTCTATTTCTGCCCCTAGGTATCCTCTGCTCTCAAGAGGTGAGTTGAAATAATCCCCCATGTATTCGTAGGAATGGGAAGTGCCCAGTTCACCCTGAAGTTCCCATATCAGGTCTGAAAGTTCTGCTCTTGTAGACACTTTATCCAGTAATAAATAATATTTCTTGAATATTTCATCCCATGGTATTCCATTGTCCCTCCAGTAATTTTCTTTCATCATCAACCAAGTTTCATAAAGCATCTGGTTGAACTCTTCCTTTGGATTTACCCAAGCTTTTATCCTGGATAGATCAATAATACCTGATTCTTTTCCTGGATTTTGGGATTTTAATTCTTGCTTTTGCGAATAATCTATTATTCTGAACATATCCTTATAATTGTAAAGTATCTTTGTTTTGTTAAGGGAAATCGAGTATCCGTTGGCCCTCTCAACTATAACTTCGTCCTTTTTATTTTCTATGTTATAGTAATGTATTTCACCTACATTCTCTTCGTTCAAGTTCAAAGGCATAGAAAAGTATAAGAACCCATCTTTGACTGCATTTATGGAAGAATACCTTCCCTCCATAAGTGGAACAGGAATCACTCTTTCAGATATACCGTCAAGATCAATGCTGATTTCTTTTTGTTCTTGCTCAATTCTTTCCAGAAAAGGACATTTAATATGACTATTCAATGTCACAAGAAAAATTTTTGAGTAGTTCGGGAATGCCAAGGCAGGAGATTCAGGGTCCATCACTGCTCTGTAACTTGAAACTGAAACAAAATAGAGGTATCTACCAAGTGGATCAAAGGAAGGGGAGTAATCGATCCTATATGTTGACACTATATCCGAGAATTCATTCGTTTCCAAATTTCTTATTCTTATCTTTTTTCTATTGTTGCTTATGCCTATGGAATATGCAATCCACTTGCTATCTGGTGAAAAATCAAGATCTTCTATTACATCAGTCTTTGCTTCATCTACTTTTTTAAATTTATTATTATCAAGATCAAGAACAATCAATTCAAGCCTGTCATTTGAAAAGGCAATTTTTTTCGTATCCGGCGAAGGCCATATGTTATAGATTAGCCCAAAATCCCCTTCAATTCTTTTTGTGATTTTTCCTGATTCCAAAAGAACTATACTCTCCTTCCCTTTTTTATTTTGATTGCCAATATATTTATCATTCTTTAGGAATTTTCCCTCAATCAATCTAATATCGTTTGAAACAGTTACAGGTCCTTCAAAGTTTCCCATTTTGTAATATTTACCCCTTGCCGTAAAAAGTATATTTTCAGCCTTTTCATCCAGGGAGAAAGATTCTATTCTTTTCGTAATGTCAATATACCTATCTTCAAGCGATCTTTTAGATCCATAAACATCAAAATCTAATTTTTCAACCCTGTCTGTAAAAATATAGAGATCACCAGCCATTTGGAAAATTATATTCTTTCCGTCTGAACTGGCATTCCTTGCATAGTATTCAGAATTTTCCGTTTTTCTCTCAATATCCTTACCGTCAAAACAGTATATCCTTCCAATGCCTTCGTGATCAGAAATAAAGCAAATTTTATCATTTACAATCATTGGACTCCCAATGTTTCCGTTAATGTTCAAAAGTATCCTATCAAAGTTTATGCCATCTTTTGAGATCCATAGTTGCCCTACTGTACCACCTCTGTATCTTTTCCATCTTGCTGGATCACCTATGTTTCTTCCAAGGAGAACGTAATTGCTTCCAAAGCCAATGTAGTTTGCATTTCCGTAATCCAGTTTTTCTATTTCAGAACCGTCCAATGACATCCTATATAATTCTGGGTAATAATTTAACGGGGATGAGTGTGATGATGAAAAATAGATTTTACCTTCATACCAGCCCACAGGTTTTATATCCCTACTTCCAAAGTATGTGATCCTTTTAATGGTATTTTCATTGATGCTAAAAATATATAAATCACCCTGTGCCTTGACATCTTCTCTCCCCATACTTCTAAATACGGAAAAGATAATGCTATTCCCATCAGAAACAAATTTAGGATATTTAACAATACCTAATCCTTCTGTGATCCTTTTTAGATTTAAGTCATAAAACCAGAGGTCATCTTCGGTGACAAACGTAACCTTTTTATCGTAAATATCTGGATACAATAAATAATGTACCATAAAAATAGTAAATGAACATAAAATAAAAATGTTTCTCAATCGATAAAATGGCGAAAAAATTTGCATTAAATAAAACTAAATCATTTTTAAAAGCTTCAAAAGTCTTACTCAAAAAAAATCTTTATACCATAATCTGATTCATAAATACTCTGACAACTTCTAAAAACCTAGATGTTTACTAGGTTTTTTACTATACTCAGTAAC
>JBMFSK010000008.1:0-31367 GCA_049967595.1 Thermoplasmata archaeon | reverse complement strand
TTTTAATGCTTATTATGAATGATAGTTCGTTCCAAAAAATCTTAATGAAAAATTCTTTATTCATGAATGCAATAAAAAATTGATAAAAATGGATTATGTTGGTTCATCAGGATTAAAAGTTAAGTTAATAGCATTTTCGCATCTAGATGAAGTTCAAGAATCAAAAAATAAGGAGCCCGATATCATAATTGCTGAAAGTGGAGCAATATCACATTCAAAAGAATTTAAAAACTTGAATGATGATAAAGTTAAGCATTTGATTGAGCTGTTAAAATCCTTAGGTCATGAGAGTGTTTTTGAGCATGTTAGCTTCACATTCAGAATTGAAGGAATATCAAGAGTGTGTTCACATCAACTGGTAAGGCATAGAATGGCATCATTTACACAGCAAAGTCAGAGATATGTACCTCTAAATCCTGAATTCATTATTCCGGAATCTATAGAAAACAGTGAATTTAAAGATGAAGTAAAGGATGTTATGGAAAATGCCAGAAATCTGTATAAAAAAATGGTGGAAAAAGGCATAAGGAAAGAAGATGCAAGATTTATTCTGCCACAGGCAGTAGAAACGAAAATCATTGTTACAATGAATGGAAGGGAATTAAGGTATTTCATATCATTAAGGGCTGAAAAAGATGCACAGTGGGAAATAAGGAATTTAGCAAAAGAAATGCTGAAAGAGGCTTATAAAGTCGCTCCAATTTTATTAGAAGATCTTTATAAAAAATATATTGAAAGTTAAATTTTAATATTATGTTTACATAATAATTTTTATGGTATTAAATGAATATTTGGAAAGTTATCCAAAGAAAGTTGAAAACGAGTTGAAATCTTTTTTTGAAAAAAAGAAACAAGCAGCAATAGATGAAAAAGTAAAAGAAATAATAGAAATTATTGAGGAATATACTTTAAGGGGTGGGAAGAGGCTCAGGCCAATCCTGATGATCATAGGTTATAAATTATCTGGAGGGAAAAATGAAAGAGAAATAATAGTTGCATCTGCATCTATTGAATTGATTCAATCATATCTTCTAATCCATGATGATATCATAGATGAAAGTGACTTAAGAAGAGGAAAACCTACTTTGCATAAAATTTACGAAACTATCTATAAAGATAAAAAGTATGCCGAAAGCATGGCAATTATTGCAGGTGATCTTGCAAGTGTATATGCACAAGAAATTCTTGATCAGGCAGATTTTCCTGTAGAGAGAAAATACAGGGCTATGTTGAAAATGGCCGAAATTGTTGAAGAAACAGGATATGGCCAGGTTTTAGATGTATCATCAAATCAAAGGGAGAAGTTCGGTGAAGAAGAGCTATTGCTTTTACTCACTTATAAAACTGCAAAATACACTCTTGAAGGTCCTTTGATTATGGGAGCAATATTGGCAGGAAATAATGATTTTTCAATGATCACAAACTATTCAATACCAGTAGGTATTGCATTTCAGTTGCAGGATGATATTCTAGGTCTTTATGGGACTGAAGAAAAAATAGGTAAGCCTGTAACATCTGATTTAGAGGAAGGAAAGAAAACACTGCTGATGATAAAAACCATGGAAAATCCTAAATATAAAAATGAAATTTTAAAATTACTTGGTAAGAAGAATATATCATTGGAAGAACTTGAAATAGTAAGAAAAATAGTAAAGGATTCTGGTGCATTAGATTACACTTATTCCCTAGCAAAGGATATGGTATCAAAGGGAATAAAAAGCCTTGGAAATATTGATACGCAAGAAAAATTATTCTTGAAGGAATTTGCTGATTATGTTATAAAAAGAAATTTTTAGGTAAATTTTACTCTCATAGAAAGTAGCTCGCTCTCGTTAAGTGGTTTGTAAGGGTAACTGTAAATCTTTTCATTTATCATTTTAATGAATTCTTCTATTCCCATTTCAGAACTGCTGTCAGAATATCTGTCTCTGACTGTAAGTATTGAAGAAGAAAGTTCCTTATCACCTATTACGAGAATATAAGGAATCCAGAATGTTTCAGCTTCTCTAATTTTCTTTGAAAGGGTAATTTCTCTGTCATCAAGATCTACTCTGATACCTTTCTTTTTCAATTTTTCTAGAATATTCATTGCACCATTCAGGTGCTTTTCTGAAACGGGTATCAATCTTACCATGGTAGGTGAAAGCCATAGGGGGAGAGAGGGTTTAATTCCATTTTTCTTTTGCATCTCCGCTTTTTCAAGCATTGCATATATTACTCTTTCAACTGCTCCGCTTGGTGAACAGTGCAAAATGAATGGATGTTTTTTTGTACCATCTTCATCAACATAATTTATAGAAAATTTTTCTGCATTATCAACATCTATTTGAACTGTACTTAATGCTGCAGCCTTGTGAACATTATCCACAAAATTAAATTCAAATTTTAAAACGAAATAGAAAAACTTCTCTTCCCAAACTTGGACTAGAACAGGTTTTTTGACCAGATCAGCTAAACTATTAATAAAATCTCCATTTTTATCAAAGAAATCCTTTGTAAATCTTATAGCAACCTCATAATCATTTAGTTCAAGCCCGAAATCCTTCAATATTGAAATAGATAATTTAAACTGGCGCATGAATTCATCCTTTGCCTGTTCAATATTTTTTGTGAATGTATGCATATCGGGCATAGTGAAAGCACGTAACCTTCTCAGGCCTACTAATTCACCATGTTTCTCCCTTCTAAATGAATATTTTGTCAATTCATAAAGTTTTACAGGCAGTTGCTTGTATGTCATTAATGAATCTTTGGCAATCAAAAACTGTCCAAAACATGCTGAAAATCGGAGAAAAAATCTATCTTCACCTGATAAAACAGTATATTGCCTTGCCGGAAATCTTTGCAAATAGCTTTTTAAAGCAGGATGCTCATAATCGTACATTATTGGTGTTTCTACTTCCATAGCGCCATAATTTGAGACTGTGTTTGTAATATGTGATTCAATCAGAGATTTAATCAATTTCCCCTTTGGGTAAAACCTCATGTTACCTGAATCGCTCCCTTCCTCATAATCAGCAATCTCCAAAGATTTCATGTACTTTACATGTGGTGGAATTTCCTGCACGGCTCTTGTGCCAGAAATCTCATAATCAACGAATTCTTTAAGTTTTTTATGGCCAGAAAAATTAAAGTCATTTATGTCTTGAAATTTCCCGTTATAAAGAATTTTCCAGTAAGTTTTTATAGTGTTTTCCTTCTTTAGTGCTTCAGGTTCCTCCTCCTCACCGCCAATTTGTTTGGACAATTCTGAAAGAGGATGGCCTTTGCATGAAATTGTAAAACTCTTATACCATCCAAAAGGTACTTTAGTGACATCATAACCAATTTTTACCAGATCATTTCTTAATATTTCCAATATTTTTATCGCAGTTGAAGATCCAGCAAGTGAAGGGCTAAGATGTGCATAAGGATAAACTACAATTTTTTTTGCACTTATCTTTTCTGCAACATCAGAGATTTCATTTGCAGCTTTATGGGCTACATTTTCATTATCTTTATTTTCAACAGAAATAAAACATACAAGTGCATCATCTATCCTTTCTTTCTGCTTTTCAAACTTTTCTGCCTCTTCCATCGCTTTTTCTTTTACAATGTATTCTATAAAATCTGAATGTATGAACAGTATTTTCATCTTAATCTAAAAGGAAATAAGATATTCACATAAAAATATTTTTTGTTAAACAAGTGTGATTGAAATGTTAAATTTAGTGGAATTTTTTGAATTTTTGTTTAGTTATATAGATAAAATGTATTCCATGAAATTTTTGAAGAAGCTTATACTTTTATGAAATTATTTATCATATTTCAAAATCATTAAAGCAAAATTTTTTTGAGGTTTTTACTAAATAAAGAAAGAGAGTGATAGGATTTTTAAAATTGCACTTAGCGCTAAATTCAAAATAGATTAACGTTTTAAATTTTGAAATAATTGAAGAAAATTTAACTGCCTTTTACATAACTGGCAAAAAGTTTATTATAATTAAAAATAATAAACAATTATGGGATTCAGTAAAAATCCAGTTGAACTTGTCAGAGAGAAAAAGCTTACAAGAGAAGAGATAATCAGTGCTCTAAGGGATGATATAGCTGCTGAAATAGATGCCATAAATTTTTATTTGTCACAAGCGAGATTGATAGACAATAAAAAAGTAAAAGATGTTTTAATGGATATTGCTAAAGAAGAGAAGGTGCACTTAGGAGAATTCATGGTGCTTCTTGAAGAAATGGACCATGAACAGGTAGATGCCTTAAAAGCAGGATCAGAAGAGGTTGAAAAAATCTAAAATGCTCGGTTTTCTTGAAAAACCGGGAAAGATTCTTCTCATTAGCAAAAGTGTAAGGGTATTTGGTTATGGTTTTCTTAGCATTGTTCTTCCTTTTTACCTTATAAATGATGGATATTCCGCAGAAACCGTTGGTTTGATAATTACAGTAGCCATATTATCAGGCGTAATTTACAATATTTTTGTTGGGAAATATGCTGATTCATTTGGAAGAAAAAAAACATTGGAAATATTTTCAATTTTTATGGTAATATCTTCATTTCTTTTTATATTGAATAATTTCGTTACCATTATCATAGCATCGATATTGGGTGTGATCAGTGTCACAGGAACAGAGACGGGTCCTTTCTTGAGCATAGAACAATCTGCACTAGCAAAATTTACCACATTAGAGAAGAGAACTTTTTTATACAGTACATATAATTTTTTAGGTTATGCATCATCAGCATTAGGTGCTTTATTTGCTGGTGTTCCATATATTTTTGTAAAAGGAATAATTTCTTTTCAAATATCAATCGGAATTTACGGTTTTATTGGCATAATCCTTTTTATACTATATCTAATGTTGGGTGATTCAATAGAATTGGAACAGCATAAAAATAAAAGAGTAAGAATTAGTCCAGAGACAAGAAAAATAATAGTTAAATTATCAATACTATTTTCTTTGGATGCATTTGGTGGAGGTTTTATAGTTCAATCCATTTTGGCTCTTTGGTTCAAGATTCATTTTAACATGGAAATTGAAAATCAATCATACCTTTTCTTCACTATTGGTATAATAACAGCCTTATCCTTCTTTTTAGCGGAAAGAATTGCAAAAAAGATTGGTCTCTTGAATACAATGGTATTTACGCATATTCCCAGTAATATATTTCTAATTTTAATAGCATTTTCACCTACATTATATCTCGCAATAGCATTTCTGTTGTTAAGGCAATCTCTTTCCCAGATGGATGTTCCTACAAGGCAATCATATACAATGGCAATAGTTAAGCCAGAAGAAAGAACTGCACTTTCAGCAACAACAAATATACCTAGGAGTCTTTCCCAGGCAGCTAGCCCTTACCTATCTTCATATGCAATTTCACTTTCCTTGTTCTTTGCTCCTTTTCTTTTTTCTGGATCAATAAAAATAATCTATGACATTCTAATTTATTTTTCTTTTAGAAAAATAAAGCCACTAGAGGAAAAATAGAAATGTTCATAAAGTGAAAGATATTTTGTAATTAGATAAAAATGAAATTGCTTGTATGTGTTGCTTGGCCATATGCGGATGGTCCCTTGCATCTCGGTCATATATATGGAGCATATTTGCCTGCTGATATTTTCTCTAAATACCATAGAATGATCGGGGATGAAGTTCTAATGGTCTCTGGTAGTGATGAGCATGGAACTCCTATTACATTTGTGGCAGAAAAAGAACATGTATCTCCGGCTGAAATTTCAGATAAATATCATAAAATGAACAAGGAAATACTGGAAAAGATGGGTATAAAATTCGACAATTTCTCAAGAACATCTTCTGAAAATCATAAATCCGTGGTTAAGGATTTTTTCCTGGATATTTACGGAAACGGGTATATATACGAAGGAAAGATGATATCTCCATACTGCCCTACATGCAAAAGATTTCTTCCTGACAGGTACGTAGAAGGAACTTGCCCATATTGCGGATACGAGTATGCTAGAGGTGATCAGTGCGATAACTGCGGTAGGACACTTGACCCTCAGGATTTAATAAAACCAAGATGTAGAATCTGCGGCTCTACGCCCGAATTTAAGGAGACAAAGCATCTGTTTTTTAAATTGAGTAGCTTTGAAGAAATGCTGAAAAGTTGGATTGAAACTAAAGATTACTGGAGGGAAAATGTAAGGAATTTTTCTTACAATTTTATTAAATCAGGATTGAAGGACAGGGCAATTACAAGGGATTTGGAATGGGGTATAGAAGTTCCTATTGAAGGATACGAAAACAAAAGAATATATGTATGGTTTGAAGCTGTAATAGGTTATTTATCGGCCACAATAGAATATTCAAAAATGGTAGGGAAGCCAAACCTATGGAAGGAATACTGGCTAGATAGTAATGTTAGGCATTATTACTTCATCGGAAAAGATAACATTCCATTTCATACAATCATATGGCCTGCAATGATTTTAGCACACGGTAATTTGAATTTACCTTACGATGTTCCTGCAAATGAATATCTAAAGCTTGAAGGAGGTAAATTTTCTAAAAGTTCTATGCATGGTATATTTATGCCAGAGATTCTGGAAAGATTTCATCCTGACCTTGTCAGATTCTATGCATCAATGAATCTTCCTGAATTGCACGATTCAGATTTCACTTGGGAAGATTTTTATTCAAAAGTAAACACAGAGCTGATTGATAAATTTGGTAATTTTGTCCATAGAGTTCTTAAATTCACATATTCTAAGTATGGAATGGTGCCACCTGTGATAGAAATGGATGATCAGGATTATGAGGCGCTCAAAAAGATTAAAGAGGCTGGTGAAAGAATTGCTGAAGATTTTGATCACATAGAATTAAAGAAGGCGTTCAAAGAATGGCTTAATCTTGTTTATTACGGTAATCAGTATTTTGATAGATTTGCTCCTTGGGATATTTGTAAAAAAGATCAGGATAAATGTGCAACGAAATTGCACATTTCTTTAATGATTGTTAAAGCACTAGCTGTATATGGGTATCCATTCTTGCCATTCACATCAGGTAAAATATGGGCCATGCTGGGTTACAATGAAAATATAGAAAAGTTCGGCTGGATAGAGGCAATAAAACCTGTAGAGCCAAATAAACTGCATGAACCTGAAATTCTCTTCAAAAAGCTGGTTTATGAAACCTTTGATGAATGGAACAAGCTTGACATAAGGGTGGCAAAAATTCTTGAAGTTAAAGACCATCCGAATGCAGACAGGCTTTATTTAATTAAAATCTCATTAGGTAATGAGGAAAGAAACCTCGTAGCAGGATTGAAGTCATACTATTCCAAAGATGATCTAATAGGAAAATATGTTCTTGTTTTATATAACCTAGAACCTGCTGAAATAAGGGGTCACGTTTCACAGGGCATGTTACTTGCTGCAGAAGATTCAGGTATAGTATCACTTTTATCTCCAACTGAAAAAGTTGAAGGATTGAAAGTCCTTGGAAATAACATTGAATCAAAGTCAAATAATGTGATCAGCCACAAAGAATTTTCAAAAATAAAGTTTGAAATTGCAAAGATCAGTAACATCGACAATGATAAGGTAATAGTCAAAGGAAAAAAAGATTATGTGTTCAAAAATGATTTGCTTAAAGAATATGTAGATAAAGAATGTGTTCTTCTTCATGAGAGAACAAATCCCTTAATTCTGCATACAAAAAATGGAATAATTACATGTGATAGAGAAATATCTTTGAATGCTAAGGTGAAATGATGAAATTTGATATTCACATTCATTCTATTTATTCTTCTGACGGAACAATGGATCCAAAATTGATAGTCAAACTTGCAAAAAAGAATAATTATGACGGTCTGGTTATTACGGATCACAACAGCATGAAAGCTTATAAAAATTTAGATAATGAAGGTCTCTTAATAGTAAAGGGCGAGGAGGTCTCAAGCTGTTGCGGTCATATATTGGCAGTTGACATAAAAGAGTTCATTCCAAAAGGACTGTCAATTCCAGAAACAATTGATAGAATAAAGGAACAGGATGGGATTGCTATAGCTGCTCATCCCTATCGATTTTGGTCAGGATTGGGGGAAAAAAATACAAGAGAAAATAAATTTGATGCAATTGAAATATTAAATTCAAGATCTTTTAAAAAAGATAATGAAAAGGCAAAAATTCTTGCTAGAGAATTGGGATTACCTGGAACGGCCGGAAGCGATGCTCATTTACCATATGAATTCGGTAGAGCTTGGATAATTATTCAAAATGATCTGCATAAGGAAATTAAAAAAGGAGCAATTGAAATAGGTGGGTACTCAAGAAACGTTAAGGGGACACTTAGATATGTTACACGCTCAGTTACGCTCTGGGTTGAAAGAGGTTTTAAAAAAATGTGAATTATAAATTCTTTTATGTATATATTAATGTAATTAAAAGTTCTAAACAAAAAATATTCATTCCTTATGGTAGATAAATCAAAAAATAATTTTAAATATGCTTGTCCTAGGTAAATATTTTTTTAAATTTAAGGCCCAACGTGCATCATTTCAAAATACTGATCATAGTTCTCAAACTTTAAAGATAGGTCTCTTTCAGCTTGAAGGAAATAGTAGTGTGACATTTCTATGGAGCTAAGATATTGCATTAACGATGCATTTTCATCATCAAGCTTCCCCGCAATATTAGCGTAAAACTTTGATGTTTCTTTTTCAGCGTCCATTGCCTGAGAAAGTAATTTTGAAATCGGATCTTTCTCAGTAACAGTGATTCTTGGTAAAGGAACTTCTGTGCTTTCAGGTATTTTAATCTCCTCACCTGGAAATTTCATTTTAATAATATTTTCAATCAAAATTCTGTGTTTTTCTTCTTCGTTAGAAAGAAAAAGAAATTTTTCCTTTAAAAGTGCATTTTTTGTTAAGCCTGAGGCTTTTTTGTAAATATCCCTTGAATCAATTTCTGCCCTTAACGACATTTCTAAAAGTCTTTTTAAATCTGTCATAATTTTTTATATCATTATTTTATATTTAAACATTTTTTTATACATTACATTATATAATTTTTAAATCAAAATTAAAATATTATTTAAATACAAATTTTATAATTTTTTTATATATAAAATTAAAATTCCATTCTCATTAATCTAAGAACATAATTTTCAATACCTAAAGATGAGATATATTCGTCAAATGAAGAAACATCATAATAATCAATTTTTTTAAATATAATTATAGAATCCTCTTTTGATACATACCATTCTATATAAATCTTTAAATTTTTTGCTAAAAGTTCAATAAGGCCAGACCTTGAATAAGGTGACCAATGGTTTACTATTTTATCGATGCCCAGAATATTGAATGATTTATTTACTTTCTTTTCCAGTTCAATTGGCCCATATTTCGTTTTTATTTTTATTAGATAGATTCCTTTCGAATTTTTCAATTTTTTAGCTATGTCATTAAACTTCATTCAAAATTTCTAATCACCACAAATTAATAATCTTTTTGTTATGCTGCTAATAAAATATTAATAAGAAATGATCATTTCAAATAACATGCAATTTTTTTCTGCATGCCCAAAGGATTGTTACGATTCCTGTTCAATAATAACCAAGGTCGAAGATAAAATTAATATTTACGGTAACAGGGAGCATCCTATTACCTCAGGATTCCTCTGCCTAAAATCAAAACATTTTGTGGAGGCACATTTAACCGAAAATAGATTGAAAAAGTCCTTAATGAGGATAGGAGACAGAGGTGATGGAAAATTTAAAGAAATTGGTCTTGACACCGCTCTAAATATAGTCGCTGAAAGATTCAAATTTATTTTAAAAAAATATGGTCCTGATCACATACTTCCTATTGAATATGCTGGCAATAAATCATTAATTTCATATAATTTTCCGCACAGGCTTTTCAACAGTCTGGGAACATTGAAACTTAATCATTCTGTGTGTGATGAATCTGGTGGTTTTGCTTTGAATGATCTCATAGGTACATCTACAGGCTTAGATCCTGAAGATATTAAGAAATCCGATCTGATTGTTTACTGGGGAATCAATCCTACCTGGACAAATATCCATGGTTGGGTAATGGCTAAAAATTCAAAAGCAAAAATATATGTTATAGACCCATTAAAAACAGAATCTGCAAAAGGTGCAGATAGACATCTAATGCTTAAGATAGGAAGCGATATACATCTCATTTACGGACTCTTAAATTTACTATCAAAATCCGGACAAGACATTGATAAATTTGAAAAAATAGTAAAAGAATTTGATATTAAAAAAACATCAGAATTAACAGGCCTGAGCGAAAATTTAATAAAGGAATTTGCTGATGATTTAATGAATTCTAAGTGCCCTATAATTCATATGGGTTATGGTTTTCAGAGATCAAAATATGGTGGTTTAACAATCAAGGCAATAGAAACCCTTCTTATATTTATGCAAAAACCCAGAAATTTTATTTACAATGCTGAACACAATATAGATTACGAATATTTGAGAGGGAAAAACAATAACAGAATTAGCGTCAATCAGGCTAATCTGGGTCGTGAACTTGAAAGATTGGATGTGAAATTGATTTTCATTTATAATACAAATCCTTTAGTTTCTTTGCCTAATCAGAACCTTCTTAGAAAAGTGCTTCTTGAGAAGGATATTTTTATTGTAGTCCACGATTTATTTTTAACGGACACTGCCAGGTTTGCAGATGTAGTTATACCAGCTGAATCATTCTTTGAATATAATGATTTGGTCGATTCATATTACCATGATTACTTGAATCTTAATCAGAAGATATTCGATCCTCCTGGCGATGCAATATCAAACCATGATCTGTTTGTAAAACTTGCCAGAAAATTAAATATTGAAGATGACTACCTCTATGAAAGTGAGGATGACATAATCAAGAAAATTTTAATCAGTTTAAACATAAATAATGAGGAAATATATAAAAATGGTTTTGCAAGAATTCAAAGAAAAGTGGATGAGTTAAAATTTAATCTCGATGAGTTATACAAAGAATTAATTGAATACAAACCTGAAGAAAAAGGGCACTTCAGACTGTTAAGTTTAACACATATTCAGGGTATTACAAGCCAGCACAACAACCTTTATGATTATGATACAAGTGTCAGAATGAACGTAGATGACGCAAAATACTATTCAATAAAGAATGGTGATGAAATAATTCTTGAAAATGAGTATGGATCAATAAAAACAAGTGTAAAAACTGATAAATCCATTCCTAAAGGTGTTTTATTGATTTACAAGGGATCATGGCCATCAATATATGGATGGAACGTCAATTTTGTAGTTTCAGATGATGTTCAGAAAGATTATGCGAATGGTACTGCGCTTAATTCAACTTTTGTGAACATTAGAGTTCCATAGCTCGTATAGATATTTGATGTGTGAAATGCTTTCACAAATTGTAAGGTATTTTAAAGCTTCGTTCAAATCCTTGCCCTTTGAGAATGTTCCATGGCCTCTCACCACTGAAACTTTATGGTCTATAAGAACAATACCAAGTTTTTCAGCAATGTCCTTTGAAGCCACTGGATCATTAGACACCACTACGGGAATATAATCCAGATAGTATTTACCTTCTGCATCAATAGGATATATCTTTTCATAAAACATTGAAAGCGTGATTGCATATGGTGTGTGTGCGTGTATGATAGCCTTAGCATCTGTATTCAGGTAGATACTTTTGTGTGCATAAACTTCGCTGGAAGCAATTTCATAATTTGTTTCATTTGAAAAATCAAGCTCAATGATGTCATCCTTTGACAAGGAGCCCATCATTTTACCGTGTTTCTTTATTAAAAATTTATCTCCATTTCTCACACTTATATTTCCGCTGTGTGAGGATTCAATGAGACCAAGGCTTTCTAGCTTCTTGCCTACTTCTATAATCTCATCAATAAGATCCATGGTTATCACCTAATGCTTGAATACCCTTACTCCGGTGAAAATCATTGATATGTCATTTTTATTAGCCATTTCAATGACTTCATCATCCCTTTTTGATCCGCCTGGCTGTATTATGGCCTTAACGCCACCTTTTACAGCTTCTTCCACATCATCAGGGAATGGGAAAAATGCATCTGAAGCTAAAACTGAATTCACTGACCTTCCATTTGATTTCATTATTGAAATTTTAACAGAATCTACCCTGCTCATTTGTCCTGCACCTATGCCAACTGTAGCAAGATTCTTAGAAAGGACAATAGCATTGCTTTTTACATGTTTGACCACTTTCCAAGCAAATTTCAGGTCAATGATTTCAGATTCTGTGGGTTTTCTTTTTGTGACCGTTTCCATCCTAATTGCATCACTTCCGTATTTCTGGTAAAGGAATCCTCCTGCTGCACTTCTTATTTCATAATTATCTAAGCTTCTGGTGAATTTTATTACCCTCATATTTTTTTTATTTCTTTTGAAAAACTCTATTGCCTCCTGTGTAAAATCAGGAGCCACTAAAAGCTCATAAAAATTGCCTTTCAATTCCTTTGCAAAATCAATTCCAACAGGCCTGTTTACGCCAACAATACCGCCGTAAGCAGACATTGGATCTGATTCCAAAGCTTTTCTGTAAGCCTCTATAGTATCTTTAGATTGCGCAACACCGCAGGGATTGGTGTGTTTTATTATTGCAACAGCAGGTTTCTCAAAGTCTGATACAATTCTCCATGAGGCGTCCAAATCTAGTATATTGTTATAAGAAATTTCTTTGCCCTGTATATATTCCCATGGTCTTGAATCAGAATAGAATTTTGCGATATTTTGAGGATTTTCACCATAACGCAATTCCTCTGCACCAAAGCCATGAAATATCAGATTTCCATAAGGGAAATTATTGTAAAGGTCCCATAGGGTTCTATATATTACAGAATCGTATCTCGCAGTATAATAGAAGGCTTTCAATGCTAATTCTTTTCTTAGATTTTCAGGAATTTCATTTTTGTTTTTTAGATTTTCAATTATTGTTTTATAATCATTGCGGTCAACAACAACGGTTGTTGATTCAAAGTTCTTTGCAGCGGCTCTTATTAAAGAAACACCCCCTATGTCAATGTTCTCTATCAATTTACCTTCTATTTTATCTGTTGTTTCAAAAGGATATAAATTTACAATAACAAGATCAATTTTTTTTATGTGCAACTTTTCAATTTCATCTAGCTGATCTTTTTTTGCAAGAATGCCTCCGAAAATATTCGGATGCAAAGTTTTAACTCTTCCGGAAAGGATCTCAGGAAAATTTGTCAATTCTTCTATACTTTTTACTTTTAAATTCTTTGATGCTAAATAATTTAAAGTACCTGATGTAGCATAAATTTCAGTCTTGAGGTTTAAAAGCTCCTTAACCAAAAAATCTATATCACGTTTGTCAGAAACGGATACTATAGCTCTCATAGTTAGGATAATGCAACAATGGGAAATAAATTAATCGATGCCTTTGCATTTTATGAACCGTCTTACTAACAAAAAAAGCAAGTTTTTTATTCCATCTTTAAAGGTCTGAAGCTTTTTTTCACCAACCCTAATGCCGTAAGTAATTGGTAGCTCAATGGCCTTAAATTTTGACCATACTTCTATTTTAAGTTCCTCTGAAAACGCCATTCCATTAGAACAGAGATTAAGATCCTTTATTATGCTGGACCTAAAAATCCACATGCCGCTCTGGGAATCTTTCAATTTCTTAAAAAATAATGCAAGGAAAGCCAGATTCAGCACATAATTTCCTATTTTATGTGCCATGTTCATAGAATCATTTGGAAGCAGGCTTATCCTCTCACAGGAAATGAAATCCAATCCATTGCTTATGAGATAGTTTACATAATTATCAATAACTTCAGGTGGGTATGTATTATCACCATCTAGCGTAACCACTATATCTCCATTCACATGTTTAAAGCCTGTTTTATATGCCCTTCCATAGCCCTTTCTTTGCTCTTTTATTACTTTTGCACCCATCGATGTTGCGATTTCTGGGGTCTTGTCTTTGCTATTGTCTATTAATATAATTTCGTAAGGATTATTTACAGAATTTTTTATCCTTTCTATTACCTTGCCAATCGTCTGCTCTTCATTCATCGTTGGTATGAGGATTGTTAATGTTAAATTTCTCATTGATCTCTTAATGATATTTTAGCATATAAATATCCTGTTATTGCAAAGATTAATCTTGTGATTCCGTAAAAGTTAAGATGCTTTCTTGTGAATATTCTTTTAAATGAATAATTTTTCCATAAGCTACCGTGTTTTTTACTCAATTGTTTCCTTCCGTATCCATTCCAAAATGCCTGCTTAATGAATGAAACAAGATTCTCTCTTGCTTTATTATAAACAATAGCATTCTCATTGTAATGAAATTTCGCACCGCTTTTTAAAGCTCTATAATTTAAATCAATATCTTCAGCTGTTATGAACCTTTCATCAAATCCGCCTAAACTTTCAAAAAGTTCTTTCCTGTAGGCAAGGTTGCATGATGGATATGTAACGTCATAGTTTTTAAAATATAGTTCTACCCTTTCTAAATTTAAAAATTTTTCATTCCCTATAGTGATTGTTTTTCCTGCTATAACGTCATAATTTTCCAAAAAGGATTTTCTCATTTCTTTAATCCAGTTTTTATCGAGAACAGCGTCCCCGTCCGTAAAAAGTATGAATTTATAATTTGAATTTTTTACACCTATATTTCTACCTTCTCCCCTGGTACATTTTTTACTAATTATCTTCATATCAAAATTTGTCTTAAATGAATTCAATATTTCTAAAGTCCTGTCTGTGCTTTCTGAATCAATAACTATTACCTCAAATGGATTTTCTTGAACCATTAAAGAGTTCATCAAACCTAATATGTTTTTTTCCTCATTTTTTACTGTGATGACAACACTAACAGGTATTTTATTGGTTTCTTCGATCATCAACAATCTCTCCTGGACCCGGTGGAAGTATTTTCATTATTTCATCTATTGGATATTTGAATCTATCAGATAAATTTTTGGCCAGATCTGTTTTTGAGGATTCACTAGGTACAATCTCCACATAGTCATTTGTTTTTGATGAGACAGCTTCGACGGGCCCCGCCATAAGTATATCTGTATTTTCATATTTTATAAATCCAAGTGCAATTTTTATAGGTAGATTTCTCATATAATTTCTTTTACCCCTGATCATCCAAGCACCTCTCGGAACATATTCACCACTTTCAGCCATTTTGCTTACTTGTGAAAAAGTTACCCAGTAAGCATCACCTACAGAATAACCAGCGTTCCATGCCTTGGAATATGCCAGACCGAATATCCCTGCCTCAACCAATGTTCTATCTGTAATACCTGAATTCTTTACAACCACGCTTGGCGCACCATGGATATCTGCATGGACGTAGTAATCCTTTTCTTCCATATATTTTTTAACGACTTCCTCGTTAGTTTTTGCATCCCTACCAGCTATGACAATTGCATTTTCTGAAGATATGAACCATCTATATTTTTCAAACCAGAATCTCTTTCTTTGCAGTGTTTCCTTTTTCTTTTCAATCTTTTTCTTTTTTCCAAGTACTTTTTGTATTCCATCTATTTTTTTTGACAATTTTTTTGAGTACTCGTAATAATACTGAGCCATCTCTGATGCTTTTTTTGTAATATTGAATGGAATCTCCATGCCAGATTCTCCCAATTTAATTGTAGCTTCTAGCCCCTTGACAGATATTACCTCAGGAGGATTTTCCCTTTTTTTTATTTTATTCAAAATTTCATCGTATGCATTCAGATTCATCAATATTTCATCGCCCATTATTTTATAATCCTGCATAAGTTTTCTGTATTCTTCCAATGTTTTCAATTGTTCTTTAAGTATCCTTTCTTCATTTGTTTCTTTCTCATTTTTAAGGGCAATTTTAATAATTGCATCATTAATATTATTGTATTCTTCACAACTATCCATATTAATGCATCTGAGTTCTCCATTGCAAATGTAGCCTTTGCCATTGATTGATTTTAAAAATTCATTAATCCTGTTGAATATTTCAATTATTTTCTCTTCATTTATCGATCTGGCAAGTGTCTTTTTTTCCACTCCCGACTTTAAGCAAATATATTCCGAATAATGGCTCAAATTTAATTTAAGTGCAAGAATCTTTACTATTTGCTCATTCTCGGTCAATAAACTCCTAAACTTTTCAATATCCAATGAAAGAGGGTTAGTTGGTGGTGCAGGCGATTTATACACTTCACCCTTTTTTATTGATCTGGACTTTTCATTTCCTGTTTTTGATTTCCATTCCCTGTATTTTAATGCAAATTCTATGATATTATCTTTTAAAAGAATTAAATTACCACCACCGAACATTTCTAATATAAGAGATTTGCCGAATGAAAACTCTATTCTTATGATTCTGTCAAAGTTCAGCTGCTCTATATTTTCAATTCTTAAGTTATCAAGCTCTTCTCTTAGGTACTTTGCTACTTGTGATAATTCACCTTCTAAGTCCGTGAAATAAAACCAACCATTCAGATCAAGGAGTAAGCCCTTGTTTCCTTCATCCTTTTTGTGCATCTTTATTATTATAGCATCCTCATATGAATTTACCTTTTTAACATACGCACCCTTTAAATATTCAGCGTTGGCAATAAGCCAGGCATAAATGTCAGGGCTTGTTATGCTTAATTTCATATCCCCAACTCCGTCACCTTTTCTGGTAGATATACATCAGTTACATAGTTCAGACCGTATTTTGCGAGCGCCTGTTGTTCAGCCTTTTTACCAAGCTTTATCATTAATTCAATTTCGTTTTTCCAGAATTGCGTGTTAAACCTTGGGTCAGTAAGTTCGGCATTTAGGGCTTGGATATCTTTATCATTCAGTTTGTCTGTGGGCAGATCATAGTTTACTATATCGCTTGCAGTTATTCCTATGAATTCAGCAGTAGGTGTTGCAAGATATTCAGATAAATGTGCTGTTTTTATAGCACCATAAGCAACACTCGCATAGATTCTGAAAGACCAGGGGTCTCCATCCGTAAAAACGAGAATCGGTAAATTAAGTTCTTCATTTAATCTTTTTAGTAATCTTCTCGTGCTTCTTGCGGGCTGGCCTTTCAAATGCACCAGAATTGATCTTGCCTTTTCATCATAACCGTTTTCTACCAGCCTATCAAACATGCCGCCTGTTTCTATAGCAAGAACAAAATCAGCATCATGATCCAATATTTTCAATTTTTCATTTTCAACATTGTATGGAATAGCATATCCTGCATCACCAACGTCATCCCTGCAATTGATCTTCTGTGGTTTTCCTTTCCTGTTAATTTCTTCAAATGTTATATTGCCTATTACAGTTGCACCGTCCTCCTCGGGCCTTAATTTGAAGTCCTCTCTTAAAAATTTTGTAACAATTTCTAGATCTTCAGCCAGCTTATTCGATTCGTCCTGGGTATGAAATTTTGCAAGATCCCACCCTTCTGAAATATAATACAATTCCCTTAGTGTGGATGATTTGTTATCCAAAACCATTTCTTTGATGAAATCCATCATGTACATTGTTCTAAGAAGGGTATATGCACCGTCTATCTTTTTTGCAGTTCTGGTGATTTTTGAATCACCGTATTTCCATACCCCTGATTTCAGGTCCAGCTTGATATTGTATTTATTTCTAGCAGGCAGTTCCATGGAAGGTATTTCACCACCTTCCATCTGATTATATATTTTTTTAACGATCTCTTTTAAAGATTCAAGCGCAAGATCGTATCTATTCTTCTCCATTTTCTTCTTCCTCCTCTTCTTCTATTATGGATCTCAAAGCCTCGATGTTCCAGTCACCTGGCAATGGTTCAGCCCCCACCACATAAACAGGATTGATTCCTTCAATGTAGTAAACGGATTCGCCATACTCCGCCTTGATATTATTAACAGTGAATTCAAAATAGAGATCTTTTAAAGGTTCAAGATCTTTGATCTCCCATAAAATGTAATCTCTATTTTCATCATAATTTCCAAAAGGTTTTATGGAATCCTTATCTATCTTACCTTCTGAAATGTCACCATACAATTTAAAAGATTTTTTTTCAGGTGTGAAATTGGATACCGTGACCTTTATTTTAACATAACCTTTAAACTGTTCAACTTTTTCATCAACCCATACAACATTCATAATTTTTGTAATAACAGGTTCAAGCTTTGGAACAGGGCGTTGCAATATAGAAGAGCTTTTTTCAGCTATTTTTGGCAATATTTTTTGAACAAGGAAGAATTTTTCAGTCAATTTAGACTTTACTTCCTTTTTTATTAAAAATGTCCTGATTTGCCTTGCAGATTCCTTCAAAGCTAGATCTAGCTCGTTCATAATCTCAGGTATTTCTGCAATGGCTTCTTTTGCCTCTGATGTATACGGAACCCTGGTTGATCCTACGTGAATAAGAATTATTGCAGGTCCTACAGGCAGACCCTGTCCACCTCTTTGCTCCAGGCCATATTTCCTCCAATCTATGTTTTCAACAGCTTTAGTTAAGGCACAAGAACCGGCCTGATAGAGTAATGGAACTCTGTTGGCAAATCTCAGAATTTTTACTGTTTCTTCCTGTGGAATATTACCACCATAAACTAATCCGACTTCAACGACAAAAGGGTTACCAGAGTATACAGATGGTGTTCTCGTTACAGGAATAGAATAGAAGCTTGGTCTTAACTCTCCTAGAACATTTTTCAATCCTTTTTTTATTAAAGTATCTCCTATAGGGCTTAGAGATTCAGACGAAGGAGGAAGTATTTTCACCTTACCGAAGGTATCCTTCAATGCTTTAATTTCCTCCAATCCAAGCTTCCTCGGATCCTTTTCAGGATCTATGGCAGATTTTTTGCATATTTCTAATGCAAGGTTGTTACTTATTCTGCTGAATTCTGTCGTTAAAAAGGTAGAAACCTTTTTTGCATTAGTAAGAGATGCAATTTTCATTATTTCCCCTATTTCAACACCAAGTGGATGCGGTTTTGTCTCCTTTGGTGTATCTATGGGTGTATCCCAGACTCTTTCATATTTTATTTTCAAACCGTCAGGATCAGTAAAAATTATTGTTGAGTGTGGATTAACTATTGCAGTATTCTGCAGATAATCTATTACACTCTGTTTTCCCTTTGTGTATTTGGCTTTTAAACATACTTCTATTTTAACACCACTTTTTTTATCCAAAATAATTGGGTCTTCTCTGAGGACATTCGCCCTGTTTTTGATGGTATCAATTATCAATTCAAAACTGTACCCAACATCCTCAGATGCAATTTTTGTATCAATTTTTGTAGGTTTGCCTGTTGTTAATTGACCATACAAAACCACAGCAGATATTCCAATGCCCTGCTGTCCTCTTGTTTGCCTTACGGCATGGAATCTAGATCCGTAAAGGAATTGGCCAAATACCTTTGGTACTTCACGCCTGACAATTCCGGGACCGTTATCTTCGACAATTAATTTGTACTCATCCCTATCGATTCTTTCTACAGTTACATTTATTTCAGGCAGGATTCTAGCCTCTTCACAGGCATCGAGAGAATTGTCAACTGCCTCCTTTACAGCCATTACAAGCGCCTTTTGTGGCGAATCAAAGCCAAGGAT
This sequence comes from Thermoplasmata archaeon, assembly GCA_049967595.1. Classification (GTDB taxonomy): domain Archaea; phylum Thermoplasmatota; class Thermoplasmata; order Thermoplasmatales; family ARK-15; genus ARK-15. The sequence goes on along the minus strand of JBMFSK010000008.1, from coordinate 11,789 downwards.
CTGTTTATTTTTCTCAAAGAATTCAGCAATCGATATTTCTTTCTGCTTTTTAGCAAGATCCTCAGCAATATCCATAGAAAAAAAGAAAAATTTCACTTATTTAAAATAATCGATCATTCGTTGTTTAATATTTCTCCCAGTGTACTTATCCTTTCAGCAAATGCATTGTGCTTGTGTATGCTTTCCTCACTCTCTGATCTTACAGTGATAAGAGTATCCTTAGGAAATTTTGAATATTTCTTTGATATTTGCTTTAATACATCCCTGACAACATCCTCAACAAACTTAGGATTTTTGTGAGCCTTGTAAACAACTTCTTCTTCATCTTTTCTCTTTAAGATCTCATATGTCGGACTGGACATAGCATTTTCTGCAATTTCAATTAAATCATTCGCTTCCACATTGTAGCCTTCTGGAACTTCTATCATAATTGTGGTATTATTCCTTTGATTGTGCGACACAACAGGTATTTCATTTAAAAATTGAGCATAATCCGGATATTTATCCTTTAACACAGACCTTACGGTCTCCATTGCGCAGGGACATACAGTTATGCCCGTAACCCTTACACCTATCATCTTTCTTATCTTATCTTTATCCATTATTGCTCTTGAAAATAGTGAATACTTTTCTTGGCTTTTTTTTCCTGAAGGATTCTCCTTTTCTAGAAAATAATCCGAATGCAAATCAATTTCAGCATAACTTGAATAAGTATGTTTTTTAATGAGCATTTTTACGATATTTTCAGCTAGCTCTTCAATTCCAGAGCATGGACCCATTGTATTCTTTTCCACAATTTCTTCTATAATTTCTATGTTCCTAGACATATCTGAACCCTTTTTCGTGGCTGGTAGATCAACGAAAAGATTTATCGTTGGTGTCAGAAACACAGTTTTATCAGGCCTTTTAACCGTTATCTGCTTAATCACATTAGTTACCCCTACCCTAGTAAGTTTATAGTTTGATTGTGGCTTCTCCGCTTGTATGTCTGGTAGTTTTTCATTACCTAGCATAAATACTAGGAATTATTTTCCATATAAAAAAGTATTTAAAAGAGATCATCTTAAAGAAAATGGGTAAAGATGTTTGAGATTCAGATCAAACTAAAAGGAACTGGAGCAATGGAAAGCGATCCAGATGCGGAATTGGTGGATTTTCTTTCTAGTATAGGGTATCTGCCAGAAATAAAGGATATAAATGATCTTGAGAATATAAAAAAAAGTGTACCATATAGGCTTTTTAAGGATTGCTTTTTGATCAGGTCAGACAGGTCATGGACACCTGAGGAGTTGATGATTGTTTTGGAAACAACAAGACCCACACTATACAGGCATTTAAACAGGCTAAAAGGCTTGGACATACTAGAAGAAGAGCTTGATGGAAAGGTAAAAAAATACAGGTTAAGGTACGGCAGTCTTTCATTTTCATGGAATTTTGTTGAGGCAAATGTGAAAATTGCAATGGATTACTACAGAAAAAGAGTAGAAAATATTGAAAAAATATTAGGGGTGAAGAAATGATGGATTTAACCATTGGAACAATTTGTAAAGTATATATTATAGGGGATCACGAAAAAATAAGTGTTACACAGGGCAAATTCTCCGGCTTCATTAACCTTGGTGAAGAATCTGCAATGGTATTAGAAACAGATGAAGTGGAAGGCAAATACAGGATCATACCTGTAAATTCTATAAGTGCAATTGATATTGTTGAACTGGCAAAGGTAAATGAAAAGAGGGAAGAGATTCCCTCTTATTTTAAATAAGAGGAAGGTAAAAGTGGATTATATTTTTTCAAAAATACCTCAGGTCCTGTCTTCAAAGGAGATTATAGATAAAAGTTTCAAAAGGGCCAAGAAAATTTCCCTTGCCAAACATCCAGATAAAGTAGCGATGTTCAGAAACTGGGACATAAATAAATTAAAGTCAATGGAAAAGAGTGCTAGGGATACTCTTGATTCATACTTGAAGAAATTTCCGAATTTAAATGTGCTTGATCCATTTCACAAAGAACTGGTGGAAATACTCGTAGACAGGGATCAGTACAAAATGGCCCTTGGCTCGGTAAAATGGTGCAGGGATAGTATTGTAAAATTAACAACAAAGACTATTAAGGATCTTGAAAAAACCAGGGAAATGGATGATTTTGCTAGAATAATGAACTCTTACTTCGGAAGATTTTCATCATTTGTTGAAGGTATAAAAAAAGACCTTGATTATCTAAAAATTGCAAGGTCCAAATTGATAAATATACCTGATGTAGATCCTGAACTTTTTACGATTGTAGTTTCAGGTTTTCCTAACGTTGGAAAATCCGAACTTGTAAAATCAATATCATCAGCAAAGCCTGAAATTGCACCATACCCATTCACCACGAAGGGAATTCTAATTGGTCATAAGTACTTTGGTCATGTTAAGGCTCAGATAATAGACACACCTGGATTGCTAGACAGGCCATTCGATGAAAGGAATGAAATGGAAAAACAGGCAATACTTGCTATAAAGCACCTCGCTGATGTGATTATATATATTTTAGATCCTAGCGAAACATGCGGGTATGCTCTTGAAAAGCAGTTGTCATTATTGAATGAAATAAAAAATAATTTTCAATTAGCTCTGATTGAAGTTGAAAATAAAATGGATATTTTCAGATCGGAATCAACTAGGCTAAAAATATCTGCCAAAGAAAAAATAAACATAGATGAATTGCTGAAAAAAATAGAAAACGTAATTGGTGAGTCATATGGAAAATGAAATTAGAAAGTATACTCTACAGAATGCCGTAGAGCATAACGGCAAGGCTGAGGAAAAGAGCGTTTTAGGAAAGATTCTGGCTTTTGATCCAGCTCTGAAGAATTCTATAAGAGATATAATACCTATTATCAGGAAAGTGGTTTTAGAAGTAAACAGCATGGATTCAGAAAAACAGAAAGCTGAATTAAAGGATATTTTTCCTGAGTCATTTGAAAGGAAAAAAGTAACAGAAAAAAAGATCTTGCCAGATTTACAAAATGTTAAGGGGGAGGTGATAATGAGATTAGCACCCTCGCCATCAGGCCCATTGCATATAGGTCATTCAAGGATGGCAATACTAAATGATGAATATGTCAAAAGATATGGTGGTAAGCTTATTCTTAGGATAGAGGACACAAACCCCCTAAACGTGGAAAATTATGCCTATGATATGATAAAGGATGATTTGGATTATTTAGGTGTTAAAATACATCAGGTTGTGATACAATCGGACAGATTCGATTTATATTATGAATATGCAAAAAAATTGCTTGAAATGGGAAAGGCATATATTACCCTATGCGATGAAAAGGAGTGGAGAAAATTAAAAATTGCTAAAAGGCCTTGTCCTGATAGGGATATTGATTCATCCATTCATCTGGAAAGATGGGAGAACATGTTATCTGGAAAATATGATGACAGAGAGGCTGTTTATGTCGTTAAAACTGACCTTTACCATCCAAATCCAGCAATAAGGGATTGGGCAGCTTTTAGAATAATAAAGAATGCAAAACATCCAAGAATTGGGCAAAAATACATAGTGTATCCTCTTATGAACTTTTCAGTTGCTGTAGATGATCATGATCTAGGTCTCACCCATGTTTTAAGAGGGAAAGATCATCTGAATAACACGTACAGACAGCTATATATTTTCGATTATTTTAATTGGGAAAAGCCTGTTTATATACATTATGGAAAAGTAAGAATAGAGGGATCAATACTTAAAACATCAATCATCAAGAAGGGTATAAAGGACGGGGCATTCAAAGGCTGGGATGATGTCAGACTCGGAACGCTTCTTGCTCTTAAAAAAAGGGGCATAGATCCTGAAGCAATTAGAAAATACTGGATTGATGTTGGAATTAAAGATGTTGATATCATTTTTTCATGGGAAAACCTATATTCAAATAACAGGACAATCGTGGACGGAAGGACAAAAAGGTTCTTTTTCGTGTGGAATCCCGTAAAAATAAACGTTTCAAGTGAGATAGATTTAATATCAAAAGCACCTTTACATCCTAGCCATCCAGAAATGGGCTTTAGAACTTATGATCTTGGAAAGAATTTTAACGTCTATATATCAGACTCTGATTATTCTGATTTCAAGGAAAATGAACATATAAGGCTAAAGGACCTAGGCAATTTTGTATTTGACAATAAAGACTTAAAGTTTTTGAACAATGATCTTAGCTTAGTAAAGAAATTGAAAATCGTGCATTGGGTTCCGGAAAATTCTATTAATTGTACTGTGGAAATGCCTGATGGAAATATTTCGAATGGTCTCGTTGAGCCCGAAATAATGAAAATTAAACAAGAGCTAGTACAGTTTGAAAGGTTCGGTTTTGTGAACGTTTTTGTATCAAATGATGTAAAGGGTTATTTTGCTCATGGTTGAGCGAATTCCTTTTTAATTTCATTCAAAAGCATTTCACTTTCAAATATTTTTTTAATTGCATCTACAACGGCAGCAATGGATTTTTTTAATTGTTCAGATGCGTTGTCTGGATTTGCAGCAATTCTAAAATCATCAGAATGTCCGGCTATGCCGGGATAGCCTATCTTTACATCAATATGACCTGTTGGCACCACTTTGCTCACATTAGCTTCATCCGTACTTCCAGAAGCAATAGAAGGAGAAATGTCCAAATTTTTAGCAGTTATTCCCATGTGGTTCAGAGATTCCTCCAGAATTTTGTTTATTGTTTTATTTGATTTGTAACTTTCGTACAAAGGTGTCAACTCAACAATATTAAGATCAGCACCATATGCCTCTGCAACGTTTTTCAATAAATTTTTTACCTTTTCAAGCAAAACTGGCAAAAACTCTCCGGAACTTGATCTCAAATCTATTTCAAGAGATGCTTTTTCAGGTACAACATTTGTTGCTGAACCACCTTCCCTGAATATCATGCCTATTACAGCATGCTTATCATTTTTTATCCAGCTTCTTAAATTATTAATCCCAACATAAGATGTAACTGCTGCATCCAATGCATTTATGCCTTGCTCAGGGGAATCGGCCATGTGCGATGCCTTTCCTTTGAATACTACAAGTACTGTTATATCTGCTAATGCTTTCGCACCTACACCCCATGAATCATTAGGATGCATGCCTATTACAAAATCCACATCGCTGAATGCACCCATTTTTGCTATCTTTACCTTACTTCCAGCATACTTGCCAATTCCTTCCTCAGCAGGAGTGCCAAAAACAACAATCTTTCCTTTTTTTATTTCATCCTTAAGGTTAATTGCTGTGCCATAGGCCCAGGCAGCAATAAGATTATGTCCGCAGGAATGGCCATTAGGCAGTGCATCATACTCTGCTAAGATGCCTACTACAGGAACACCTTCACCCCACTCAGCTCTGAAAGCTGTATCCATATTCATATAGGGATACTGTACTCTAAAACCATGCAATTTTAAGGATTCAACAAGTAAACTTGATGACCTGTATTCCTCGCTTCCGATTTCAGCATACTGATAAATTTTTCTGGAAATTTCAATTATCTCATCTTCATATGCCATTTTTTCACCCATGTTTTTTATAAAATCATGATTAAAATAACTTTCCATTACTTTATGGCAATATTTCTAAAAGAGCCTCTCTGAGATACCTCACATAGAATTGAACAGAATAGTCCACATTATTTATATTTGATTCTTCAGCTGCACGCAAAGGTTCTGTTGAATAAATAAGGTATCTTATTCTTTCACCTGGTCTCTTTAATCCACCCTTTTCATAAAAATTTTCCAATAAAGAAAATTCGGCAGTCTTTGTGCTGTATTCCCAGGGATATTTGTTTACCCTTTTTTCAATTAAAAGCATCTCTTTAGGAACAGTTCTCTTTTCAATTTCATCCTTGTAAATTGAAAAAAGATCCAATATGTTTTTTCTAATTATTTCCAAATCATTTTCATTTTTCAAATTTTTTAAAATTTCTAAGCTATCTTTCTGAAAATTTCTAACTATCTCAGGGGTATCGCTTCTTCTAAGCATTATACCTCTTATCTTAAAATCACCTTTTTCACTAAATGCTATATATTTTCCGGGCGCTCCTACGAAAGGTTCAGCTTTTTCAGCCAGTATTTTCATCCAGAAATAGGATCCAGAAAGATCTATGTCAAGACCCGTGCTTTCATTTATTTCATCAATAATTTTTTCTGTATCACCATTTCCAGTGACCCAGAGAGAGTCAACTATCCCATGAATTATTTCGAAGCAATTTTTTTCTAGTATTTCCTTTGCCCTCAAAAGGTATTCTCTTGCATATGCATTTATTGCTTCGTGGATCTCTATAGATCCAAATTTTGCATTTCTATATCCAGTATATCCGAATGACGTAACAAGCATCCATTTGAGAGCATTGTCCATTCCAGCATATTTAGAATCAAGCTTCTTCAATTTTTTTAATTTAATCCTTAGCTCAAGCAAAGGTTTCAAAGCCGATGAAAGAAAACCAATCCTGTCCAAGCAAACTGCGTATTTTAGCTCCGGAACAATTTCCTTTTTTGTGCATTTTTTATTCATTGTTTCAATGGAGAGGTTCTTTCTTACAATGATTGAAGGGTACATTGACGTGAAATCGAATTCTTTAACATTCCAATATAATTTAGGCACTGGCTGATAGACAATTCCACCCCTGTCAGCAAGGATCAGTTGTTCCACTGTTTTCTCTTTTTCCGCTATATATTTATGGTATGGTATTGCAATGCCATTTTTCAGAGCATCATATACCTCGAGAGTTGAAACAAGCGTACCGGGTGTAGCCCTAGCTGCAAATGATGCCGGCAGTGACGAAACACGTGAGGCCATAATCACGCCAGTGAGACCCCCTTCCCTGTAAATGAAGCTTGTTTCAGGATCTATGAGTATTCTGCCCTTTGGAAGCAAAGATCTTTCTTTATAAAATTCCCTACCATAGGAAAAATATTCCCTAGATCTTAATTCCGTCCATCCTTTTTGCCTGCCTATGCTAAAATATTTTCCCTCTTTTCTTGCTTTATCATAAAGGAGAGGAAACAAATCATCTGATCCTTGAAATATAATAATGTCAGGGTCTTTTTCCATGATCTCATTTTCTAATTTCTGATAATCGAATAAATAAATTTCTTTATTTTCTAATATAATGTAATCGTTTTTTCTTTCAATATTGATTATCTGAATTTCAGATAGGTCAGGGATAGAAAATCTTTCTTTTCCATCCATGAATGGAAAAATTGATTTTTCTGCAAGATATCTAACACTCAATCTTATGTCCACATTGAACATTCTGACAGTATAGAAATTGAAGTATTTGTTTAAATATGAGGCAAGTGAGAAAAAATTTATGGGCCTGACACCAATAGCAATTCCTTCAAGCATTTCATCCACTGTTCTTATTTTTTTATTTTTTACATAAACCACATTTTGCCTGTTTTCTAGATCCAAGGTATCCAAATTTGATTCTTCACCAGATATTAAAATTTCTGGTACGAAATCCTCTACTTCATACCTTACCTTATCGTTCTCTTTGCTGTATAGCGTGACTTTCTGCCCTAAATCAATATCAATTAATACCATTTTTAATTTCATCCATCTCCTTCTGTATTTCTACGAGCACTGAAAGAAACACTGCCTCAAGTGGGTCCTCTAGTGCATATGTTGCCTCTCCAGAATGCATTTTTACCTTTTCTATTATTTTTTCCATCGCCTTTTTATCACTCTCTTTCATGGCTCTTTCATATGATTTCCATCTCTCAAGAATTTTGTTTATTTCTTCACGCATTGATGAAACATTCCTTCCCATTTTTTCATACCTCCATAAAATAATCCAATGAAACCTGTGATGAATCAAAATACACAAACCTTTCTTCACCATTGGTCATGATTTTCCAGCCTTTTTTCACAGGCTTGACATTTATTCTTTTTACATTGTATTTGAAATTAAAATTTTCCATATGCGCAAAAACAGTAATTGAATCAAAGGTTTCAGCATATCTTGATAAATTAAGCATTATAGCCTGAGACAACGTGAATTTTTCATCAGATGAAAGATCCTGGAATGAGACAGGATCGTGAAAAAAAAGAACAATATCATGATAGGATGAAAGTTCAAGAACAATTTCCATTAACTGGTAATAAGTAAATCCTCTCCTGATCAATATATTTTCATTTAATTTTAGTCTTTTAAGTGCAGTATGTAATAATCTGAAATTAATGTTAACATAATTTCCAAATACAAGATATGTTGAAAACCCATATTTCATCGCATCTATTATTATCTTTTCCCAGGGGAAGTTTTCTTCATACTTCATTATGTTCAATGATCCGAATGAATATATATCCAAACTTAATTCCATCAAATTTACATGGATTTCAAACAGATTAAATTAATCCTTAGGTTTTTAATATGATTAATATTATCACTATACTATGCTAAAAATACCTGAAGAAATTAACCAGCTTTGTGATCATTGCTTGGGCAGAACATATGCCTCTTTTGGTCATGGGTTAACAAATGAGGATAGAGGCAAAGCTATAAGAATAATTTATTCAATGAATGAGAACTTAAATTACAATGAAATTTTACCAAGAAGTTGTATTGTGTGCAACAATCTTTTCAACAATATAGATAAGTTTGTATCTATAATTATAAATGAAATAAAAGATTATGAATTCAATACTTTCCTCATTGGTTCAAGGGTGGATTTTGAAATAGAATCTAAAGACAGAGAGTTAAATGAAAAATACGGTAAAAATGGCGAAACAATAAAAAATGAGCTTGACAGAGAAATAGGAAAAAGAGTATCAGAAAAATTGAGGAAGGAAGTTTCATTTGAAAATCCCGATTTATCGATAATATTTGATTCTGAATATGAGTACGTTGAATTATTTCCCAAGCCAGTATTCATTTACGGAAGATACAAAAAATTGGAAAGAGGGATACCCCAGACAAGATGGATACATGGGAATGAAGGTAAAAGCATTGAAGAATACATAGGAGAGATAGCTATAAAATATTTTGAAGGAAATAATTATTTCTTCCATGGATCAGGCAGGGAAGACGTTGATGTATTAATGCTTGGAAATGGAAGACCCTTTGTTTTAGAAATAAGAAAACCTAAAAAAAGATATGCAGATCTGAAAAAATTGGAAAATGAAATAAATTCAAGTGCAATGAAGAAGATAGAAGTTTTTGAACTGAGGTATTCAAATAGGGATGAATTAAAGAAAATAAAAGAGAAAACTGGAAAAAAAACATATAGGCTTTGCATAGAACTGGAGAAAGATATAGAAATTGAGACTTTAAAAGAAAAATTAAAAAATCTTGAAGAAAAAGTTATATATCAAAGAACACCATTGCGGGTATTATCTAGAAGATCTGATATTCAAAGAGAAAAAAGAATATATTCAATTAAAGTGATATCAAAGATTAATAAGGAAATAGAGCTTGAAATAATGGCTGATCCCGGCACATACATAAAGGAATTTGCGCATGGGGATAATGGTAGGACTGAACCGAGTATTTCGAAGATACTTAACCAAAAAGTAAAAATAGAAAGACTTGATGTAGTTAAAATACTTGATCCGGAGGAATAAAAATGTCAAAGATGTCGCATGGACCCAGAGCACGTTCTGGTATGAAATTGATGAAGAGTGTAAGAGAAAAGGGTATGCCTCCAATTACGCATTTCTTAAGATCATATGAAGAGGGAGAAAAGGTAGTTATAGATATAGATTCTTCTCAGCATAGCGGTATGCCCAACCACAGTTTCCAGGGACTAGTTGGGACTGTTATAGGTAAGCAGGGCAATGCTTATTTAATAGATTTAAAGGTGGGTTCTGTACATAAAAAGATAATAGCTTCACCTGTACACATAAGAAAATTGTAGAGGAAAAAATGAACATGAAATATGTAACTCTGGCAGAAGTGCGTGAAATTCTTGAAGAAGTTTCAAAGGAGAGGGAATTGAACGATCTGCAAAAGAATACATTAAAACATGCAGAAGATTTTTCAAAAATAAAGCCACAAAGCGTAAAGAAAATAAAGGATAAACTTCTAAAATTGGAAATAGTAAATGAAAAGTATGCGGCAAAGATCCTTGATATCATGCCTAAAACACCGGATGATGTAAGAGCAATTTTTCTGAAAGATAAGATCATACCTACCCCTGAGGATATTCAGAAGATATTGGAAATTCTTTGGCCTAAAAAGGAAGAGGCATAAAGGGGGGAAATCCTTATGGAAGATTATGCTTATATAATAGATTATTTACCACAGGGAAGACCTGATGATAAAAGTTTTAAAAGGGTTCCTCTAGCACTGGCAATAGGTGAAACTGAATTCAAGTTATTTGAACTTATCCCAAAAATAAACATCACTCTTACAATAGGTGAAAGAGTTTACATAGGAAAGGATTTGGATAAAAGAATAAAAATAGAACATGTTAAAAGAAGAATAACATATGAAGAACTCACTCATGCTGCACAAAATGAGCTGCCATATGTTCTTGAAGAAATAGTCAAGAAGCAAGAAAAGAAATTTGTAGATTTTTTTAACAACGCTTCACCAATTACCACAAGGTTGCACATGCTTGAATTACTCCCAGGTCTTGGCAAAAAAACTATGTGGTCAATGATTGATGAAAGAAAGAAGGGGCAGTTCAAAACCTTTCAGGATATAGTGGAAAGAGTGAAACTCACACACACACCGGAAAAGCTTATCGTTGCCAGGATCGTAGAAGAACTTCAGAACAGGGACATAAAATACAAAATTTTTGTTGCAAAATGACCACAAAAAGAAAAAGACTAGGACAGGTATTTCTGAGCGATAGGAATATTTTAAGGCTCATAGGTGATTATGCACAAATAGAAGAAGGGGAAACCGTTCTGGAAATAGGTTCCGGACCAGGAAACCTTACGAAGGAACTTTTATCAAGAGGTGCCAAAATAGTGGCAATAGAAAAATCAAAAGAATATTTTGATTTGCTATCAACAATTTTAAGGGATGAGATAGAAAAAGGTAAACTGGAAATTATAAATGGTGATGCTTTAAAAATGGAATTTCCATACTTTGACAAAATTGTGTCAAACATCCCATACAATATTTCATCCCCTTTAACATTCAAGCTTCTGAACTATGAATTTAAGATGGGTATAATCATGTACCAGAAGGAATTTGCAAAAAGACTTGTAGCAAAACCTGGAAGCGAAAATTATTCTAGATTATCAGTGGATTTTTATTATTTTGCTGATGCTGAAATTTTAAGAATAGTACCAAAGTCATGCTTTTATCCTGTTCCAGAAGTGGATTCAGCATTAGTTAAAATAACACCAAGAAAAAAATTTACAGTTTTAGATGAAAAGATATTTTTTAATCTTACAAAGGAATTATTTTCGCAGAGAAGAAAAAAGATAAAAAACATTCTCAAAATAAGGGACGTTCCTTTTGGTGATAAAAGGCCTGAAGAACTTTCACCTGAAGATTTGGGTCAAATATCCAATTTCATTAGTAAACATTTAATTTGATTATTTTTACTATAGTTTTGCGTTTTATACATTTTCATCACCATAATGGATTTATAGGAATTGGCAATTGAATTTACTATCCTTTCCAAAAGTTCTACACCAAGATTCATAAATCCCTTTATCAAATTTATTACTACCTCAATGGCCACCCATCTATATCTCACTTCAGGCGTAACTGACCTGAATTCAAAGTGGGTACTGGAGAGGGAGATTATTGTGGAGATTTCGAGAAGTGTCTGTACTAAGGCATTCAGCATCATGTAACT